>JALZVB010000001.1 GCA_023300835.1 Saprospiraceae bacterium
GACACCATAATTGGTTCGGGCTAGGGATTTCTCTTGCTCGTTCCACCATACACTGAAGTTTCTATCAGCCAATTCAAATATAGGTACAGGAAAGAGATACCAGTTTTCCTCAACGGTTATTGTGATATCTGTTGTTCCTTCAGCGGTTCTATAATCACTCAAGTTAAGAATAACATCATTGAAGAGGCCTGTGCTGAGAATCTGTAGACGGGTATCAGAAAAGAGCTGTTCTATTTCTAGTAACGACAGCGTATCACCAGGCTGAAATAAGAGTTCTCTTTGTATGACTTTTGGCTTGGTTTTTTTGTTGCCTTCATATTGGATTTGTTGCAGCACAACGCTGTCTTGCGATAGGAGCGATGTGGAGAAAGTAAGAAGAAGTAATAACCAGAGTACTCTATACATTAAGATAAGTCATTAGCATATCATAACGTTCTTGTAGGTCGTCTTTATATTCTTGTTCTTGGAAGGTAGCGTGAATTATATAACTGTATCGTTCCAACGCCTTAATAATTCTACCTAGTTCTAGGTGATCTATTTTTAGCGTAAGCAACAGATTAGTTGAGTTGGGTTGGGTTGTTATAAAACTTGTCATTATCAAGGCGCCTTCTTGTTCTATAACGCGGGTAACTTCTGATAGAGAGTACTCTGCCTTGGTTGTTTCTATAACTATTATACTGCCTTGCTCTGCAATAGCATATGTTTCTGCATAGTATCGGATAATATCGTTCTGGTTTATGAGTCCTATGTAGACGCCTTCGGCATCTACGACAGGCATAATTTGGCTTTTGAAGCTGGCTATCTTAGTCAATACCTCAAAGAAGTGTTCGTTTTCTACAGCAAACACATTGTCCTCATCTATGACCTTGTTTACCAAGATTTCACTATCCTTAGCTGTTATTATATCATACTCATGAACAATGCCTACAAGTTTTTCACCATCTGTTACGGGCATAGATGATAATTGACACTGTGTCATCTTGACGAGTGCCTCAGCACAGCTGTCGTTTATTGACAGTGGCTTTACTTGTGATTCCGATATGAGTTGTCGTGCTATCATCTATTATTTAAGACGCCAATAACTTGATATAAGTTAGCGCCTCATTAGTTTTTCTTTTTCGTAAATGTATTCATTGTCGGATAAAAGTCCTTTGGTCCTCAATTCTTGCAACTTATTGAGCTGTGCCAGTAGTTTATCTTCTTTATCAATCTCTTTGTTTGGGTTATTGGGTAAAGACACTTTGTCTAACCTATAGCCGTTTTCTACAAATGCTTCATACTCGTGCTGTATCCTGAGAAAGGCAAGATCATCGGTTGTCTGTAGTGTCTCAACTTTATCATAACCTAACCCAAATGCTTGGTCCAAATGAAATAAGCTCTTAGATTTATTTTCTAATAAAGAATAGACTGATGCCACCTCAAAGTGCAGTTGCGGATCATTGGGACTTATTCCTATGGCCTTATTGTACTCTTCTATTGCCGCTTCCAAGTCATAATCCTCATATTTTTTTTTGGCACTTGTTTTAAAAGGGTTTTTGATGTTTTTATTTGTTGGTGTATTGTACCTGTTGCGATTATGGTCCCTATCTCTTGTGTTTCTGTTATTGCTTACAGTGCCTCTTGAAGTGGATTGCCTTCTGTTTTTATTGAGGTACTTGCTGTTGTATTTGTGATCGAAGTCTGAATCAGACATCGTAAATAACTTTATAGCATCGAATACTGCCAACATAATGGCGATAGGTAGGCCAAATATGTTGAACCCAATGATATTAAGTACAATGTAGAAAAAGCCTGCCTGACCTTCTCCTAAGTAAAACTTATGCACACCGAAACTACCCATAACGAGTGCCATCAATGCTGCCAGCTTTTTTGATTTCATATTCTATTGATTCTTATTAGGTTCCTGCATCAATATAACTAATTCCGTTTTTCTTAAAATCGTTTCCATTTAGGCTTATCAATATATTTTAGTTGTTAGTAATGCTATATCATCAACATAAGCTTCTTCTTCTTTAAAGTTGTCTAACACATTGATCAGTTTATCATTGAACTTCTCCGCTGATAGTTGATGGTTATCTATTACGAATTCCTTAATCTTATCTTCATCATAATAGATTCCCTCTGAGTTCTTAGTGTCTGCAAGACCATCTGTAAAACAGAACAATGTAGCATCCGCTTTCAATTTAATTTTCTCTTCATTGAGAAAAGGCAATTTGTCAAATGCGCCTATTACGGTACTCCCTTCCTTTAGTTCTCTTATCTCGCCACCATTGACAAGGTAAGGGGGGAAATGGCCAGCATTTATATAAGTTAACGTCCTTGACTTTGTATCTATTTCTGCGATAAAAAAGGTTATAAATTTTTCACTTTTGGTTATACGATATACGGCCTGGTTGAGTGCCATTACAAATGTTTCCAAGTCTCTATACTGGAATATCAAGCTCTGTAACATGGCTTGAAAGTTAGACATCAATAGTGCTGCAGCGATACCTTTACCAGAAATGTCAGCTATTACTACGGCAAACCTTTCTTCGCTGAATTTCAGATAGTCAATATAGTCTCCACCGATATTATAATGGGGTCTATAGTAAGTACTTATTTCATATTTGTCACTCTGTGGAATATGTTCAGGGATGAGCAATTGCTGGAACTCTTTAGCCAGTTCCATTTCTTTATTGAATCTTACTTGCTTGATCTGTTGTTTGAATAATCGCTTATTCTCGATTGCAACAGCAATAATATTAGTTATGGTTGTGATGAACTGTATCTTGTTGTAGATATCTTCTTTATCCCTTATCCCGCCTATGAGTGCATAGGCAATAGGGTAAGATTTGTGAAAAACTGGAATTATTATATCAAAGAGTTGAAGGAAGGAATGGTCGTCGTCTTTGACCGTATGCAGTCTCTTGTACTGCATGCATTCTTTAATTAGTTCACTTTCATAATCTTCTTCTACATTTATCTTGGAGGCGCTGATCCATTCTTCGTCATCTTTGACAAAGAGTATCATTTTTTTGATCCCCATCTCCCAACTCAGAAACGACTGATACATATTGAACAGCCCCGGTGATGCGACGTTGTCATTAATCGCCTGCGTAATTGTGAGTAGACTCTTGATCTGTAACTCCTTGAGACTGAGTTCCTTTTCTAACTTTTCTAGTAAATCTATGTCTCTATCCACTGAGGGCTATAGTTTTTTATTGTTTAAGTGACGTGTGGCATCACGTTTAGTTTTCTTTTCAAAATTTCTTGCCATCGCTTCTTCTAGATTAACATTCATCTGATTAGCCAGACAGGTTACCACAAATATAATATCTGATAACTCATCCTCGATTTTCTGAGGCGCCGTATCTATATCTTCCTGTTTCTTAAACGATTGTTCTCCGTATACACGGGCCATTAATCTCGCCAGCTCTCCTACTTCTTCTGACAATACAGTCATATTGGTTAATTCCGAGAAATACCTTACGCCATAGGTTTTAATCCAATCGTCAGTCTGTGCTTGCAGTTCTTTTATCGTCATAGGCTACGCTTTGTTATGGGTATCTATTGTTATAGTAACGGGACCATCATTGGTATAGCTAACTTTCATATCTCCACCGAAAACCCCTGAGCCTATAGGAAATGCGTAATTATCTTTAAGGTGTACCAAAAACTTATCATAAACCTCTTTTGCAAAATCTGGTTTTGCAGATCCCAGGTAAGAAGGTCTATTGCCTTTCTTGGTACTTGCAAACAACGTAAATTGACTTATAACCAGCAATCCTCCACCAATATCTGCAAGTGATAAATTCATCTTACCATCTACATCATCAAAAATACGGAGCTGTGTAATCTTTCTAGACAACCACTCTATGTCCTTTTCTGTGTCTATACCTTCAATACCAAGATAGACGACAAGCCCTTTTTCAATTTTTCCCGTTATCTCTCCGTCCACAGTTACAGTGGCAGGTAAAAGCGACCTTTGAATTACTGCTCTCAATATATCTGACAGTTATAATATTTCTAAAAGAGGACAAACTTAGAGCTTGCACATATATAAAAATACAATATATGGCTTTTAGTTTAGTTGAGCGGATGGAGGCAACTATTGTTAGTTAACTCATAAAAAGAATAAAAGGAGGAAAGTGACACCGGCTGGTTAGTTAAAATGGGCTTATCACCCCATTCGTAACCACCCTTTGACATCTGGATTGTCTATATACCAACCTTGTGGCGTTTTGAGGAGCTCATATTTTGCGCGACTGGGATTTCCTACGCCAGGATTCTGTTGTATAAAAGTAATGGCCGTATTACTGACCTTAGTAATTATAAAAAGGTGACCAAACGGATTGACTCTAGATCCACCTATAATAACCATGTCTTCTGGTTGCGGCTTGGTAGGACTTCCATTCTTAAATTGGTACATACCTCTGGCTCTATTGAGTTGACCATCATTGAGTTGAGGGTTAAAAAAATCTTTGGCGTGACCATAGCTATCGGGCATTTTATGGCCGTGTCTCTCGTAGAAGAACCGTTTTCCAAATTCGACACATTGATACTTGAGACCTAGGTTATAACCATCTTTAGTAACATTACGACCTGCTACATTACTGACTGGTCCATTGTCATAAACAGATACGCCTTGGTAATTGTCAACTTCAAAACCTATAGTCTTAGAACTTGTTTTTCTAGAGTAATTTTTCTTTCTAATATTGACAGTCTTAGATTCAGCCTTTGCTGGCCAAAGATCTTTCAGCTTTGACATACTTGGCAATTGTGGTCCAGCAATGTACCATACCGCCCCGCCAAAAAGAAGAGCTGTTGCAATGAATGCTTTAATACTGGATCCTGACATTAGATTCTTTTTCTAAAAAAGGGACAAAAATAAGTCGTTTTTACATTAGAATAAAGGCATATGTGTTGAGAATCTTATTTCAATAGTTTTTTTATTTGTAAAGAATAATAACCAAGAGTACTCAACATATGACGATTAAGACTTGTTGGTTATCAATGGTTGTTATACATTTATAAGTGCTTTCAAGAATATTTAAAAGCTTAAAACTATATTGCTATGGACCAGATAACACCTTCCTCCAAGACTGACAAGTACGAATACCATGACTATTATAACATGGACGCATTACTAGAAGAAGATCACCTTCTCGCTAGAGATGCGGTAAGAGCTTGGGTCAAAAAGGAGGTTTCTCCGATCATAGAACAGTATTCTGAGAAAGGACAGTGTCCTACTCACTTGTTCAAAGGACTTGCAGATATAGGTGCCTTTGGTCCAAGTCTCCCTGCGGAGTATGGCGGCGGCGGTATGGATGAGATATCTTATGGTATCATCATGCAAGAATTAGAAAGAGGAGACTCTGGAATAAGAAGTATGGCTTCTGTTCAAGGATCGTTAGTGATGTACCCGATATATAGATTCGGTTCAGAAGAGCAAAAAAGAAAATATCTTCCCAAACTAGGAAGTGGAGAATACATAGGATGCTTTGGACTTACAGAACCTGATCATGGGTCTAATCCAAGTGGCATGATGACACATTTCAAAGATGATGGAGACCATATTATACTTAATGGTGCAAAAATGTGGATTACAAATTCTCCACTAGCTGATATAGCTGTAGTATGGGCCAAAAATCCAGAGGGAAAAATCCAAGGCGTTATAGTAGAAAAAGGAATGGCTGGATTTACGGCACCAGAGATCCATGGCAAATGGTCACTGAGAGCAAGTATCACTGGCGAACTCGTGTTTGAAGATGTCAGAATACCTAAATCAAACATACTACCTGGCGTAATGGGCCTTAAAGGACCACTTTCTTGCTTATCCAAAGCCAGATATGGTATCGCGTGGGGAGCAATAGGAGCTGCTCAAGATTGTTATGATTCTGCATTACGTTATAGTAAGGAAAGGGAACAATTCGGTAAACCTATCGCTGGTTTTCAGCTTACGCAAAAGAAATTGGCAGAAATGATCACAGAAATCACCAAAGCCCAATTATTAGCATGGAGATTAGGCACGTTAGCTAACAAAGGCGAAGCTTCTTCTGCTCAGATATCTATGGCCAAAAGAAACAATGTTCATATGGCACTAGAAATAGCTAGAGAAGCCAGACAGATTCATGGTGGCATGGGAATTACAAGTGAGTACCCATGTATGAGACATATGATGAACCTAGAGACGGTATTGACTTACGAAGGCACACATGACATACACTTGTTGATAACAGGTATGGATGTGACGGGTATCAATGCATTTAAATAGGTCTTCACAAAAAATGACAAACATCAGGAAGGTCTTTGCCTCTTGATGTTTGTCATTTTTAATGCCTTTCTCTTTAGGGATATTAATCGATAACCCAAAAAGACCTGAAACAAGAGACTAACTACTTTTTTTAGCCTCTTTTCTCTTAGCGACTCTTTTCCTTTGTTTTTTGGACAACAGGTTAGATTTTCCGCGTTTAGCTGATTTACGATCAGATATGTCTACCGCCTCATAATTATTGGTATTAGCACAACCTTCGCCTGTTTTGCAGCTGGTCATTGTCGTTCCCATCCCGATCAATATAAAAGCGAAGAGGAATGTATATTTCTTGTAATTCTTCATAATTGTAATTTTTGTCAGTATAAAAACTGATTTAGAAAGTTAAAAATTGCCAAAACCCAAGTAAAACAAGGCATTTAAGAGATATTTTATATTAGATGCTTTGTTTATATGTATCTAAAATCTAATTTTGAGGCATATTAGTAATTACATTAAAATTAAAAATAAACAGATGAACAAAGGTGATTTAATAGAAGCAGTAGCAGAAGGAGCAGGAATAACTAAAGGTCAAGCAACTGATGCAGTATCAACAGTTTTCAGTTCTATAGAAAATTGTCTTAAAGCTGGTGACAAAGCAGCTTTCGTTGGTTTTGGTACTTTTTCAGCTAACTTAAGAGCTGCAAGAGACGGAAGAAACCCAAGAACTGGAGAAACTATAAAAATAGCTGCTAAGACTCAAGCTAAATTCAAAGCAGGAAAAGGACTTACTGAGGCATTAAACTAGGCCTAAGTCATAAAAACTTACCGAAAGGGGTATCTATTAATTTAGGTATCCTTTTTGTTTTCTATAACCCTAGCTTTTGATAAGTTTAATACTTGCACTTTTAGCTACGTTGAGAATTCTATTATCTTAGAATTTTCGTTTGTATAAATTCCAAATATTTCAATTTCAAGAGATGAAATTAATACTCACTTTCTTCTGTTTATTGTCAATTATCAATCTAGGCGCTGTTAATACACCTACATCTGTTGTTGATGCGTTTGACCAGAGTTCGTCCACTATTAATGTGGCACTTTCTGACCTTAATGAGTTGAATGACATCGTTATAACTAACAATTTTGACTTTGAAACCTTGAGTAACGTTCATCCAGACCTTGTTATAGATAATAAATTGAACGCTAGCCCAAGTGAATTATTTGAATCTCACCCTGACAGCCCATTGGGAATAAGTGGATTCTGGTGGGGACTCTGTTGTAATATAGTTGGTATGTTCATAGTATACATCTCTATGGACGGAGGAAATGGCAGAAAAGAACAAGTTAAAAGTGCTCTTTACGGTTGCCTCACATTTGTAGGTATCTATGCATTAGTTCTTCTAATAACCCGAAGTTGAAATTTATAGCTAATATCAACCCGAAAAACGGATTACACGTGGGGAATGGTTACTTCTAATAGCCTGAGCTAGAGAATGCAATGGAAGAAATAATTGAATAGTTTTTTTAGCCACAATAAAACAATAAAACAACAAGCTGATTGTCAGAATTCTCATAGCTCTTTTCTTATGTCTCCTCTGTAATTATGGCACATCACAGAAATATTCATCATTTAATGCAGATTTTTCTATCCTAGAGAAGAATGCTAAAACAGATTCTTCACATCTGGTAGTAGGGGCATTGACTTATGACCTGTATTCAGATATTGCGACTTATTCAATTACATTTCCTTCTAGGGGTAGTTATGTTTTTCAAGATTCGACACTTAGCGTATATGATAGTCTAGGTGTTCTTGTCAAGAGTAACGTTGTTGGCATAATAAACGAGCATTCTGTTTACAAGAAAATTTTGATGGATGAACTCAATGACTTTGGATTAGAGTCTGCAGGGTTTCATATATCAGATATTAGTAAGGTTGAAGATGCTATCATATATACTTGGTCGCCACCACTCCTTATGTCATTTATAAGTAAAGTACTGAGTAAGGAAAGTAAAGGTCTACTCACAGGCTTGATTTTTATGGATGAAAAAGGGGAACCATTCAATAAGACATTTTATGAAGACTATATCAGCATTAATAATCTAGATGTTCCTACTAGGGTTAAGAGTCACTTTATTACATCAGAAACGGAGGTGTTCAAAGAAGTAAAATTCAGAAACATAGAAATTAACTGATGATTCAATACGTGCTTTCTTTTATTATTCTACTGACGTGTTGTGAGGTGTATTGTCAATCTGACGAAGAGTTTGATTTTTTTGAAAACAAGGTAATCTCCCAAACCCCAAAACAAAAAATATTTGAGGACAATAACGCCATAGAAGTTACAACAGACTTATTATTCAAAGTTTACAGTAACTTGATATCTAGTCAGGATGGTTCTACTTGTAGTTTCTACCCCACTTGTTCGGCCTATTGTAGGCATTCAATATCTAAGTATGGTTTACTTAAGGGAGGTATCAAAACCTTTGACAGGTTAACGAGATGTAATGGTTTCTCTCCAGAGCGATATACAATAGATATAGAGCGCAGAAAACTTGTCGATCATGTCCATTAGTATTAGCATCATAAGATTAACTGCTGTCTTTTTAGCCTTTATCTGTACAGGTCTATTATCAACACTTAATGGTCAAGATAATCAGATAGAAGAAGATGCATTTGCCAATTTTCTATTTAGCTCACACCACTACGACTTTGCAGCAGAAGAGTACCAACGATTGCTATACTATGACTCAGACAACCTTGAGTATCTTGATAAGCTGATAACCTGTTATCAACATACAGATGTCGATTACTTTAAAACAACGCATAAGCAGTTTCTACTTAATAATAACAAACAACTGATAGCATCATATATGGATATGCTGATTTCTACTCAGAACGTATCATATATAGAAGAGGTTATAAGCACTAAAAAGAAACTTTTTACAGAAAAAGAAATAAGTTCCTACCAGTTCAAATTGGCCGTTGCAAAGAGAGATTGGTCTCAAGCCCTTAAAATTTATCCCAAAGTATCAACTGCTCCAGAAAATTATAAAGCCGTGTTATCTAGCATAGGTAATAGGCGTTCTAAGAAACCGATTAAGGCAGCGCTTATGTCAGCAATAGTGCCAGGCACAGGAAGGTTTTATGCCCAGGACTATAAGGATGGAATCATTAGTATATTATTTATAGGTTCAGCGGCATTTCAATCTTACCGCCGATTTGATCAGAGAGGATCAGGGTCAGTCGCGGGGTGGATTTTCGGTGGCATAGCACTAGGTTTCTATGTGAGCAATATTTATGGATCTTATCAATCTGCCAAGTATTACAACAAAAAGTTAGATGACAAATTATATCAATACGCTATGCCTATTATTATGCATACTTCTCAGCAGTAGCGGACAGGTAATCTGTCAACATCATAAGTCAGATATCACTTATGCACATCAGTTGTGTGACAATGGTAACACCAAGGCTGCTCTTAAAGAATATCTAAAAGTTTACTTCTATGACAGAGACAATAGCAACCCACAAGTTGTCGCTCATATATCAGATGCTTTTGCCGATTTAAATGAACTCGACAATGCACTCAGGTATAATAGAATCTATCTTAAGCAAATTGCTAATGATAAAAAGGCGGAAGCCAATGCGAAATATAAACGCATCCAATTATTACTAAAAGCACAAAAAACAAAATCAGCGCTGTCGCAGTTGTATACCATGGACAATGACATTATAGTATCTGATCCAGATCGCTATTACTATTACCTAGGCACAATACTTCTTCAAGACAAAAAACTGGAACCATCAATGACTGCCTTCAAGCAGCTAACATACTATTCTACAGCAGATACAACTGCGTTATTGTCATTGTTAGATAATTTGAAAAAGAATAATAACAAAAATCATAAGACAGCAAGATTACTGAGTACAATTGTTCCTGGCACGGGCCAAGCCGTTAACGGAGAGGTCCAAGACGGCATTAATTCAGCTCTTATTAACGGGAGTATGATTGCGCTTTTCTTTTATGTTAAGAGCAACCTGACCTTAATAGATGCTATTGTTTCTGTTGCACCATGGTTTGGAAGATTCTACATAGGAGGTATGGGAAATGCATTAGAAGCTAGTAAAAGAAAGCAACTGTCCAAAGATAAAGAACTGAGAAATGAAGTCAATCGACTTCTCAGAAACGCTAAGAGTGCTTATGAAAAATGAATTATATGAAGCGAGATACTTTCTATAAAAATTGAAATTATCGTCTACTACTTATGCGTTATCGTCATCACAACTGGGCAATGATCAGAATGGACAGCTTCATGATCATGATAGGCATCAGTAACTAGACTAGAAAGTGGCTCACTTACAGAGAGGTAATCTATACGCCAACCTTTATTTGTTTTACGTGAGCCGGCCCTGTAACTCCACCAAGAAAAGTCATTCTCTTTCTCAGGATGTATAAGTCTGAAAGCATCAGAAAAGTCATTGTCAAACCACTCTTGTAACCACTTTCTCTCCTCTGGTCTGAATCCAGGTGGCTTGTCCTTTCTCTGGGGGTTATGTATATCTATATCTAAACGGACAATGTTGTAATCCCCTACAACTATCAAATTAGGTCTTTTCTTTTTCAATTTTTTGACCCACTTTCCAAAATCTTGCAGAAACGCCATTTTGTAATCATGTCGCAATTTACCGCTAGTGCTAGAAGGAAGATATAGGTTGATAAGTGTAGTATCTCCATAATCCGTTCGGAGTACACGACCTTCCATATCATAATCTGGATTTTGCATGCCTTCTACAACTTTATCTGCTTTGACCTTAGATAACGTCAACAAGCCACTGTAACCTTTCTTTTCCGCACTATGCCAATAAGCATGGTATCCAAGATCTTCAAACAGTTCAGCAGGGACTTGTTCCGCTTGAGACTTGGTTTCTTGAAAACAGATTATATCCGGGCTTTCAGCTTTTAACCAAACGAGTAAATCTTTTTTGATAGCGGCACGTATACCATTAACGTTGTATGTGATAAGTTTCATAGATAAGTCTATTAACCAAAGATAGGCCTTAATATAAGAGAAAGTGTAAACGAGACAGGGCAAAAAAAAAGTCCGATTTCTAGTGAAATCGAACTTTATAAAGTGGGCAATGAGAGACTCGAACTCCCGACCCCCTCGGTGTAAACGAGGTGCTCTGAACCAACTGAGCTAATCACCCTTTTTTAATACCGCTTTCTTCAAAGCGAGCGCAAATATATGCGGACAGTCTGTTAGATGCAAGTATTAGCCAAAAATAATTTAACCTATTTTTAGGCTTGACCATATAACTGAAAAATGTCTGCAGATAATCCTTGGAAAACAATCAAGTCTACAACCATTTATAATAACGATTGGATAACCGTTAATCATAATGAAGTGCTTACTCCGACAGGAACAGCCGGAATATATGGGAAAGTCCATTTTAAGAATCTAGCGGTTGGTGTGATACCGCTAGACGATAATAACAATACATGGATTGTTGGCCAATATCGCTATACGTTAGACCAATATTCATGGGAAATTCCTGAAGGGGGCTGTCCAGAAGGGTCAGATCCACTTTTGTCTGCCCAAAGAGAGCTTTTAGAAGAAACCGGTATAACTGCCGTACGGTGGGATAGAATCATGGATTTGCATACCTCTAACTCTGTTACAGACGAATATGCACAACTCTATATAGCTAGAGAACTGTCATATGGAGAAGCCATGCCAGAAGAAACTGAACTACTACAAGTCAAGAAACTCCCATTTACTGAATTGCTAGACATGTTACATGAGGGCTTGATTACGGATGCCATGTCAGTAGCGGCAATTTTGAAAGTTGATTGGCTGATAAGAAAAGAGCTTTTGTAAACATTCAAATAACAGTGAGTAAAGCCAAAAACTGTTAAATAGTAGAAGAAATCCCAATAAGGACGTACTTTTGAGCCTGCAATTCCTCAAAAGGTAAAGTAAAAAGAGACCTTTTTAACATTTCTATAGTCTTACTACTGTCTTTCTTACCGTTATGAGTTAAACATTCGATTTTTTTATATAAAATAAAAATTCAACTATGAAGAACTTTCTAAAATTAGGTTTACTGGCTTTATTAAGCACGTTTTTGATTACTTCTTGTGAAGAAGATTTGATAGGCACAGGCGGTGGTGGTACTGGTGGTGGCGGAGGCACAACAGGAGATAATCCTGAACTCGTTCTTGTAACTGAAGCTGGATTTATAAGTGAAGCAACAACAATAGAAGCGGGTTCTAGCTTTGCTGTCAAAGTACAGGCCGCTAAAGGAACAGCAGACCTTCAAGCATTTGAAATACTAGAAGATGGCGTAAGGATTGCAACAGACCGTATTAGCTTTATTAATGAAGTTGCTCCAACATCAAGTGCACCATTAGTGGGTCTGACAGAAACAAGTTCACTGGAATGGGTAATAGAAATGGTTGCTCACTCCGACTTATCAGAGAGAAATTACGAATTCAGAATTATAGACACAGCTGGCAACTCAGCTAAGCAAGGTGTTTTTATTAATACAGATACAACGCCTACGGAAGTAATACCACCTACAATTACAATTTTAGGAAGTGGAACGTTTAGTGTAGATCCTAGCACAAAGGTAGGTGTAGACTTAAATGTAGTTGGAGGATCGTCTAAAATAACTTTTTTAACAATATTTGACGGCAACAACGATCCCGTAGCTGTAGACAGGTTATGGATAGGAGATTCGGATACACCGATAAGCAGTAACCCTCTTGAAATACCTGCAGCTGATGCAGATGGATTTGAAACTAAAATTTTCATTAGATCCAACAATACTTTTGGATCAGAAGTATATAAAGTAATTATCTCAACAGAAGACGAAGAGATCTACTTTGAAGAGATCACAATAGATACAGGTATAGCAGGTGTTTCAGTAACCGAACTATCTGGTGTTTTATTTAACTCAGGTGGACCTGCAGGTAGTGGTGGACTTGACTTAGATGATGGAATAGATACAGGGAGTTCAGACGTTATTTCTGAGCTTAAAGATGAAGGAATAGATCAATCGCAGTCTACCGCTAATAACTGGATACAGAGAATGTCAGGTATCAACGGTACAGAAATCAGACAAATGATCGTCGGAGAGAACGGATTACAAGAGGGATTCAGTTTTGATGTTATAGCTACAGACAATCAATTAGCTGAGCTATGGGGCAATGGTGTTACATTATCTGCAGTAAACAGTAGTGGAAACCTTACAACAGGTATTGTACAGGTAGGAGATGTATATTTAGCATTTAGGGATGGTAAATACTATGCTTTTACAGTAACTAATATTAATGTAACAGCTGATGACAACAAGGACAGTTATACACTTGATATAAAACACTAGGCTTTCGCCTAAAATAAGATATGAAGAGTCGCAGGAGGTGTTAATTCACCTTTTGCGATTTTTTTTTGTCCTTTTTGGGGACTTTGTAGTTAAGAATAGAGTAAGAAGCTTCTGCAAAAACATTATTGAAATAAAACAAGGAATGACAAAACCCAAGATTGACTCGCTTATTCCATAAGGTCTAATAATAATTCATGTAATTTTGTAATCCTTACAAAAAACAGATCAAACATAACTTATGCCTAAAGTTGAATTGATAATGCCCAAAATGGGTGAAAGTATAATGGAAGCTACGATTCTTAATTGGGTTAAGAAAGTAGGTGACGCTGTCAAAGAGGATGAAACAATCCTAGAAATAGCGACAGATAAAGTAGATTCTGAGATACCATCACCAGTAGACGGTGTAATTTCTGAGATATTACATCAAGTTGATGATGTAGTAGAAATAGGTAAAGTTATCGCTATAATAAATACGGGAGGAGAAGAAATTACACCTGCCGCTGCGCCACAAAAAGCAGTTGCGCCTGCACCAGTTGCAGCAGCAGCGCCAGTAGCAGCAGCAATTGTAGCACCACCTCCAGTAACACATAGCGTTGAACAAGTAGCAACAGTAGAAGCATCAAGTGGAAGGTTTTATTCTCCACTAGTTAAGAGCATATGTAAGAAAGAAGGGATACCGATGTCTGAACTTGATACAATTGCTGGCAGTGGCTCAAAAGGCCGTGTGACCAAAAAAGACATAAATAAATACTTAGAACATAGAACAGCATCGCCTGTCACAACGGTTACGTCTGCTCCTATAGCGGCTCCATCAGCGACAATAAGCCAAAATGCAGCTTCTACAGCAAAAGCGACCAAGCCATCGACACAGTCGGTATCAGGTAATGTTGAGATCATTGAAATGGATCGCATGAGAAAATTAATTGCGGACCATATGGTCATGTCTAAGAAGACTTCTCCTCATGTTACCTCATTTGTAGAGGCAGATATAACAGAAATGGTGATGTGGCGAAAAGCCAACAAGGATAAGTTTATGGAGAAGTATGGTGAGAAGATCACCTATACCCCTTTGATTATGCAAGCCGTGTTGAAAGCCATCCAAGATTTCCCACTTATAAATGTATCTGTTGTAGACAATAAGATTCATATCAAAAAAGATATTAACCTAGGAATGGCTACGGCACTGCCATCTGGAAACCTGATCGTACCGGTTATCAAAAATGCTGATATGCTCAACACAGCTGGACTTGTGAAGGCTGTCAATAGTCTAGCTACAAAAGCTAGAAATAATAAATTGAAACCTGACGACATACAAGGAGGGACATTCACGATTACCAATGTGGGAACCTTCGGTAATATAATGGGTACGCCTATTATCAATCAACCGCAAGTAGCTATACTAGCTGTAGGGGCGATTAAGAAAAAACCAGCAGTTATGGAAACGACTTATGGTGATGTCATCGCAGTAAGACACATGATGTTCCTGTCACTTTCTTATGACCATAGAGTTGTAGACGGTTTCTTGGGAGGTTCATTTACAAGAAGAGTTGCAGACTATATTGAGGCTTTTGATAAGAACATGGAGGTATAGCCTAGGTGCTTACTTGTAATGTGAATAATATAATAATTTCTAATTTTTGAGCAATCAAAAGGTTTTTGGCTCAGTTTTTATAGATTATTAAGTGGTAATAACTTTAATGTGAATCAAATCCTATATTTCAGGGTTAGAAGCATTGATACTATTACCTATTATTTATATCCTTAAATACCTTAGTGTGAGATACCACTTTTATATAGTAGCATTTCTATTCTTGTTAGCGCTGCAGCTTCCAGGACAGACGTCTGAGGATGCTACTAAAGCTTATAATCAAGGTAGATATAAAGAGGCGATAAAACTATACAATAAGTCGTCAGGTATTTCTGCAGATAAATCACTCCTCTATGAACGGGGATCGGCTTATTTCTTTGTAAATAAATTAACCCATGCAATTGCTGATTTTACATTGGCAAAAAAACTAGGTAACGATTCACCTGACTTGTTTTTAAAAATGGCTCAAGCCAAGCAGCACTTATCAGAATATAACGAAGCCGCTTTTTTCTATAAAGAATATCTTAAGTCATCAAAAAAAGAAAGTGGTGGCACCCGATTAGCTCAGACGGAATTAAAGAATTGTGCTTACGGTGCGCTTAATAAGAGCAGTCAATCTGATGTAGCTATGCAGAACTTTGGTGCTCATGTCAATACCGAGTATGATGAATTATATGTAACTCAGAGTCCTCGTTATGGTAACGTGTACTATTTTTCCTCCAATAGAAACCTTATTGACTTTGATGTATATGCGACAAGCTTTAACATGAATGGTAAGTGGGAGATGAAGAAAGATTTCGGAAATGAACTTAATAGCCGTGCACATGATTATATAATGGATGTAAGTGCTGATGGACAGTGTTTGCTATTCATGAGGAAGGATATTAATTCTAATGTTTCTAGAACGTACATTTCTACTTTTGACGATACAGGGAAAGAAAGACGGATAGAGTTTAAGTTTGATGGCGCCGTAGATTTACAGATTGTAGATCGGAATACAATTGCATTTGCCAGTGATAGACTTAAAGGTTATGGCGGCTATGATCTGTTTACAATAAGCTACAGTAATGAGAAATGGACTGCACCAGTAAATGAAGGTCCAGGTGTTAATACTGAATATGATGAACGAAGCCCCTTCTTATCTCCGGATAGCCAAAATCTCTATTTTAGTTCCAATAGGCCTTATAATTTTGGAGGTTTTGACATTTACTATTACAATAAAAAAAGTATAGAAGGTAAAGTGAAAAACATGGGAAAGCCCATTAACAGCGCAGGTAACGACCTCAATTTCCGTATGAATGATGATGCACTCATAGGAATGATGGCGTCTGATAGAAAAACGGGTGAAGGCGGCTATGATATCTACATGGCTCACCTACAGAACATCAAACCATTTCCACCCAAAGACAAGGAACCGATAGAATACGTTCAAGATTACCTTAAAACCAATAAGGAAGTAACAGCAGCCGAAAGAGCAGAAGTAAAAAGAAACGTTGTTAAAAATGAAGCAACAAAGCCTACAAAAACCAAGCGCAAAACACCAATTAAGGTAGAAACGAAAAACCCACAACAAAAGGAAACAGAGCAAGTTGTTACAACTCAAAAACCAACGCCGATACCAACAAAAACAAATAAAGTAAAAGAGGAACCACTTATTGTGACAACTGTAAAGAAAAATAAATCCACTTCAGAAAAAGAAGTAATACCAACAAAAACTAACACAAGTCCTAGGAAAACGAAGGCGTCAGAAATCAACGTACAGAAAAGTAGTCCTAAAGAAAAAGTAGTATCGGCAGAAAGCTCTGCTGCAAGTTCAGCAACTAAAAAATATAATGACAATGTCCCGACGGAACCGATAGTCGAAATAACCAATCCTAATAAGGTGGGCGAAATAATTATTGATCACGAATCATTTCCTTATACGCTATTCTATGGCGACAGTCGTGATTTGCAGAACAAGGTTAACAGTTCTAAGGTTGATAACCTTATAACGTATCTATCAGATAACAAAGAACATACTGCAAAGCTGATAGCTTACTCCGGATACAATGAGCCAGGTTTGCCCGAGTTTGTTCAATATAATACTCTCAAAAGGGCAGCAGTTATAGCCAGGTACTTTCTAAATAACAACATTTCAAGAAATAGAATTTCTATAGAAAGTGTAGCAAATAATTACCCGATTGCCAAGGAGTCAATAGCGGGTGAGGCTAACCCCTATGAAGTTTATAATAGTAGAATTGATATACAGTTAATCAATAAGGATGGAGAAGAGGTTGATTTATCTTCCTCACAAGAGATAGAACTTCCAGCATATGCAAGAGATAGAAGGTATGCCTTATATCAACTTATGACGGAGGACGTCTACTACAGTATAGAAATAGCCAATTCAGAAAACATTTTTAAAAATGCGGTACTTAGGTTATACCAAGATATCTATATCAGAAAACCCAATGCACTTTCTAACAATTATTATAACATAGGGATCTATAGTAAATATGAAGAAGCATTTGCTCTGCAGAAGAAACTAGAAAAGACCTCAGCCCCTTATGCTAAAGTGGTTGCATTCAAACAAGGAAAAATACTAAAGGAGAAAGAGGCACAATTACTTTATAATGACTTTCCAGATCTTAAGCGTTTTTTTGAGACCAAATAAGTAGTAAAAATGGTAACGCGTACGGGTTGATATAATATTATCACGATCTTGCGATTTATCAACATGAATTGTATGAAAATAGGGATAATTGGATTTGGAAACATAGCTAAGAAGCATTTAGAGGCCATTAAATGCATTCCTCAGTGTCAACTCGTAGCCGTTCATGATCAGGTAGCTCCAGCTAACCTTCCAGAAGGCGTAGAATACAGGTCTGATATTTCTGATATGATGAACTCAGAACTTGATATTATAACAATCTGCACACCTAATGGCTATCATGCCCAACATAGTATAATGGCCCTCAATGCTGGAAAGCATGTCATCTGTGAGAAACCATTTGCACTCAAAGAAAACGATTGTAACAAGATCATATCAGCAGCAGAAAAAAATAACAAGCAGGTGTTCTGTGTTATGCAGAATCGATTTTCTCCTGTAAGCCAATGGCTCAAAGAACTGGTAGATAAAGAAGCCTTAGGAGACATTTTCCTTGTAAATGTATGTTGTTATTGGAATAGAAACCTAGGCTATTATCATGGTTCTGAATGGCGCGGAAGTAAGGAAATAGATGGGGGCACCTTATTTACCCAGTTTTCCCACTATGTCGACAGTATATATTGGTTATTTGGCGACATGGAGATTAAGCATGCAAGCCTAAGTAACAATAACCATTTAGACTCTATAGATTTTGAAGATACGGGTAGCTTTGAGTTTGCATTAGCTGGAGGAGGCATGGGTAATTTTTCATATACAACCTCATGTTATGACACCAGTTTTGAAAGCACGATGACTATTATCGGTTCTAATGGGACAGTAAAAATTGCTGGACAGTATATGAATGAGATAGAATATTGTAATGTAAAAGATTTAACTGTTCCTGACCTGCTTTCTTCTGACAATATTGATAACATTGCTTCAGTATATCGAAATGCCCTTGATTCATTAGAAAATCAAGGAAAAATAATGACTACACCTTCAGACGGTATGAAAATTGTCAGTATCATAGAAGATGTTTATAAATTTCAGAAAGAACAATAATATTTAATGGCAGAAAACATACATCCCATATTTGATAAACTTCTTACAAGGAATGATAAAGAACTATTTCTTAATCAGAAAAGTAAGGTATTATGGTTCACAGGGCTATCTGGTTCTGGTAAGAGCACCGTTGCACAAGGTGTAGAGAAAGCACTATTTGATAAAGGTTACTTTATACAAGTGTTGGATGGCGATAACACAAGAACAGGAATCAATAAAAACTTAGGATTTTCGCTAGAAGATAGGCACGAGAACATAAGACGCATTGCTGAATTGTCTAAATTGTTTGCGGAATCTGGGGTTATTTGTATCAATAGCTTTGTAAGTCCTACCATCGAGATCAGGGAAATGGCTAAGGATATCGTAGGAGAGAAGACATTTTTAGAAATATATGTTAATACGCCACTGCATATTTGCGAGGAACGAGACGTAAAAGGACTATATGCCAAAGCAAGATCTGGCGAACTTAAAGGGTTCACAGGTATAGACTCCCCATTTGAGGCACCTATATCTCCAGACTTAGAGTTACTAACAGAAAATCAAACAATTGAGGAATCTGTTGCAGAAGTTATTACTTTTGCACTCCCTTATCTAAGTTTGACATAAAAAACAATTCATTATATGGATTACAATATAAATCATCTTAAAGAACTAGAGGCCGAATCTATTTTCGTACTGAGAGAGGTAGCAGCCCAATTTGAGAACCCTGTACTTATGTTTTCAGGTGGAAAGGATTCTATTTTAATGGTTCACCTGGCTTACAAGGCCTTCTTTCCAGCTAAAATTCCTTTTCCTTTACTTCATATTGATACGGGACACAATTTCCCGGAAACAATAAAGTTCAGGGACAAGCTTGTTAAGGACATGGGCGCCAAACTTATAGTGGGTTCTGTACAAGAGGCCATTGACAAAAGGGTTATTACTGAAGAAAAAGGCATTAATGCCAGTCGTAATGGCTTACAAACTTCTGTATTATTAGATAGCCTTGAGAAAGGAAAGTATGATGCTGCATTAGGCGGAGCCAGAAGAGATGAAGAAAAAGCTAGGGCCAAAGAAAGGTTTTTCTCACACAGAGATGAATTTGGACAATGGGATCCCAAAAACCAGAGACCTGAATTGTGGAATATCTTTAACGGTAAGCACAAAATGGGTGAACACTTTAGAATCTTCCCTATCAGTAATTGGACAGAACTAGATGTGTGGCAATATCTAGCTATGGAAAAAGTAGAACTTCCTTCATTATACTATGCTCACGAAAGAGAGGTTTTTAAAAGAGAAGGCGCATTACTTGCAGATTGTGAGTATATCCAGAAAAAACCAGACGAGAAGGTTTATAAAGCAATGGTAAGATGTAGAACCATAGGTGATATGACTTGCACTGGTGTTTGGGAGTCTACTGCGGCTACACTTGAGGATATTATTGAAGAGGTTGCGACAACACGTATGACAGAAAGAGGTGGTCGTACAGATGATAAAAGAAGTGAATCAGCAATGGAGGATAGAAAGAAACTTGGTTACTTCTAGACTACTTGATTCAAAAAAATCATTGATTAAAAGACAAAACAATTATGGCTAATATCGACAGCGAATTACTCAGGTTTACAACAGCAGGATCAGTAGATGACGGAAAGTCAACATTGATAGGCAGGTTATTGTATGACAGTAAATCTATACATCAGGACCAATATGAGCAAATCAAAAAGGTCAGTGAGAAAAGAGGAGAAGAAGGTGTAAACTTGGCCCTATTGACAGATGGTCTTAAGTCTGAAAGAGAACAAGGTATCACCATTGATGTAGCTTATAGATACTTTTCTACACCTAAGAGAAAATTTATAATTGCAGATACGCCAGGACACATACAGTATACACGTAACATGGTTACAGGTGCATCATCTGCCAATGTAGCGCTTATCCTAATAGATGCGAGAAACGGTGTTGTAGAACAAACTAAAAGACATGCGATCATAGCATCACTACTACAAATTCCTCATGTAGTAGTATGTATAAACAAAATGGACCTTGTTGATTATGATCAAGATCAGTACAATAAGATTCAAGATGAGTTTGAGAAGTTTACTGCCAAACTAGAAGTTAAGGATGTTCACTTTATTCCGATTTCTGCTCTTATGGGGGACAATGTCGTAAACAGATCTACGCTTACGCCATGGTATGATGGCCCTACGCTTATGTACTATCTAGAGAACGTACACATTGCGAGTGATCATAACTTTATAGACGCAAGGTTTCCTATCCAGTATGTAATAAGACCATATAGTGATGAGTTCCACGACTACAGAGGATACGCTGGAAGAGTAGCTGGAGGTGTCATGAAAAAAGGAGATGATGTCATGTTATTGCCTTCTGGATTCACATCAAAAATAAAAACAATTCAAGGCGCTTCTGGTGAGCAAGACCATGCGGTTCCTTCAGAGTCAGTAACAGTACTTCTTGAAGGAAACTTTGATCTTAGTAGAGGAGATATGATCGTAAGGCCAAACAATATGCCTGATGTAAGTCAAGACATAGAAGTTATGATGGTGTGGTTTGACAGCGATAAGCCACTTCAAGTAAATGGTAAATATGCTGTCATGCATACAAGTCAGAATGTAAGATGTGTAGTTAAAGAAGTCAGATATAAATTAGACATCAACTCATTACACAGGGACACAGAACACGATGGTATAAAGATGAATGACGTCGCAAGAGTATTACTCAGAACGACCAAGCCATTGTTTACTGATTCTTATAAGAATAATAGAGTAACAGGAAGTCTTATACTTGTAGATGAAGCTACTAACAGTACTGTGGGAGCAGGTATGATTATATAATCTATTGGCAAATTTTCAGTTTTAAAGATGCTTTCTGATTGAATATTAAAGTTTACAGCCTTAAAAGGTTGTTAAGCGCAAACTTGAATCCCTTTGAAAAGAATATTCCCATTTATAGCTCTGTTAATATTTCTAAGTTGTACAAATGATGTCAAGCATAAACCTATGCCTGATGTTTCTGATATAAAAATCGGCTTGGACTTAATCAGATACGAGCAGAAGTTAATGGCATTAGATACGTTGGACTTGGCTGCTAGTTATAAGCAACTGGAGAAGGCTTCTCCTGCTATGGCAGAAACCTATTTCAAACACCTCGTCTTACTTCAGAATAATAATCAAGATACATTTCTCAATAACCTGGGCCTTTTCTTAAAAGATAAAAGGATACAAGATCTACAAAAAACGGTAGCAGAAAAGTATAGTCCATCTACAATGGATAAAATTAAGGCAAGTTTACTTTCAAGCCTTCAGTACTATAAACATTATTTTCCAGGGGCTATTATCCCCCGTTTCTATACCCTAATAAGTGAATACGGATATCAGTCATTTATCTTTGAAGATTATGACAAGAAGGATGCTATCGGTATAGGATTGGACTTGTATCTAGGCGATTATAATTATAAAGGAATTGATCCTACTAATCCAGTTTTCTCAGACTACATCACTAGGACCTATAATCAAGACCATATTGTCAAAAAATCAATGGAAATATTGGTTGACGATCAAGTAGGCCAGCCTTCCGGCAAAAGGTTTATAGACCAAATGGTACACCATGGTAAAAAGCTATACATCCTAGAGAGATTAATTCCTACGGCTCCAGACTCAGTCTTATTTGAATACTCAGCAGCTCAGACAGAGTGGGTTAAGAATAACGAACTACAGATTTGGGACTTCTTTCTTTCTAAAAACATGATCTACGAGACCAATCACCTCATAGTGACCAAATACCTCTCACAAGCACCTACCTCTCAAGGTATGCCTCCTGTAGCGCCAGGCAGGACAGGTGTATATATTGGTTATAAAATAGTTTCTGCCTTTATGGATAGGAATCCGCAGTACACTATATATGATCTATTGTTAGAAAAAGATGCTCAGAAAATTATGGAGGAGGCGAGATATAAGCCAAGGAGAAAGTAAAATGCATTTATGCTTTAAGGAATCTATAAGCAAGCCACATTGACTTAGATTTATTTTTCCAAAATGTAATCTAATATATTCTCCACTTTTCTAACATAAACAAACCCATTCTTCCCTTCAAGATACTTTGCCAAATATACTTGCTCCTCTTGCCCAGGGGTAGGAATTAGCAACGCAGAAACCCCAATTTTGTTGTAGTCCATAATTGAAGAATAGCCTGATCTAGAAATAACATATCTACTGGTTTTTAACACTTCAGAGACAAATGTTTGGTCAGCCATGTTATGGATTTCAATATGCGAAGGCACTGCTTTTTTATAAGACTCAGAGCATCCTCTAATAAGAACAACCTTCATGGTTTGATCTATGAACAAGTTGATGAGTTTCGACTCTAATACTGTTCTTGCCGGCTCGGGTCCAGATAAAACAATAGCCACATCTATTGTTTTTTTTACTTCAACCCTTACTGAGGGTAACCTAGAAAGTGGTCCTATGAACGCATAGTTGTTTAACCCGTTGGGCATGCTCAACTTTCCTGACAACTTCTGGTCTTCATCATCAGGAATCCAGCATTGGTTGAATTTATTGAGAAGGAAGTTGTTAACCTTGTTTGCTATGTAAGCAACGAATGTATTAGAAATGGGCAGATTTATTTGGTGAGAAATAACGACACTGTTGACGCTAGAATGGTGAAGACCAAACCTATTGTCTGATATAATTAGTTGTGGACTATGTTTATTGACAAGTGTCTTAATCGTTTTATGTTCCTTAATAATGCCTTTCAGCATATTGGGGAAATTATGCAGAAGCAAGAAAAAAGCACTAGAACTTCTATAGCTTATATTATAAGAAGGAAGAGGCTCATAGTGTAATTGGGGAAACTCTAACCGTAAAAGTTCTCCCGCTGAGCCGTCACTGGCTAGCACAACTTCTATGTCATTGTCTAATAAGTAATTAATGATAGGTATACACCTAGACGCATGACCGAGTCCCCAGTTGAGTGGTGCAACAATTACTTTCTTGACATCAGAAGATAACAAGGCGGTAAGGTCAAACATTTCTATTTTTCTTTTTCTTGGAGTCTTATCTCGTCGTTAAAGTTATTGTAGAACTTGTATTGATTGATGTGCAGCTCACTATCAGACTTAAGAGCTATCCATTTTTTATACTTCACATACCATTTCATCTGATGTGTATAGATACCTTTCTTGAAATAGCTATGCAATAGCGGATGCACCTTCAGTGAGATTTTAGCATTGGGGTATGCCTCTATTATAAACTTAATGTTACGTTCTACTTCTTCTGGAAGTAAAGCCGTGGCTTCTACCTTTCCTGAACCTTTACAAGAAGAACAAGTCTCTAGGGTATTGATAACCAGTTCTGGCTTGACACGTTGTCTGGTGATCTGTATCAATCCAAACTTACTCAGAGGCAACACGGTATGTTGTGCTCTGTCATTTTCCATGAATTGCTTCATCTTATTATAGAGAATATTTCTATTCTCCTTATTACGCATATCTATGAAGTCAATTATAATAAGACCGCCTAGATCTCGTAGTCTGAGCTGACGAGCAATTTCCTGTGCAGCATCTATATTTACCTTCACAGCGGCTTCCTCTTGGTCTCTTTTAAGCAACTTAGGCCCACTGTTCACATCTATGACATGCATGGCCTCAGTATGCTCTATAACGAGATAGGCACCACTAGACATAGTCGGTGTCTTACTGAAAGCAGACTTTATCTGGTTTTCAATACGATAATGTTCAAATAGAGGCTTTTTACCTTTGTAATAGGTGATGATCTTAGCTTGTTCGGGCGCAATGTTATTGAGATAATCTTTGACACTACCGAATAGTTCTTTATCATCTATTATGACCTTATTGAATGAGTCACTCAACAGGTCTCTTAATATACCTTGGGTCTTATCTACTTCACTTACAATCTTACGAGGTTTGTTAGACTTAGCTAATTCATCCTTGATAGTATCCCATTTCTTGAGTAGGGTACTTATTTCATCATGTAGATCAGCAACTTTTTTTCCTACGGCTGCTGTTCTGATAATAACACCAAAGTTTTTAGGCTTGATACTTTCTATAAGAACCTTGAGTCTTTTTCTTTCTGCTGTATCAGATATTTTTTTGGAAACGGCAACCACGTTTTTAAACGGGGTCATTACCATAAATCTACCTGCAAGTGTTAGCTCACAAGTCAATCTAGGGCCTTTAGTTGATATAGGTTCTTTTAGAATCTGTACAAGTACAGGTTTGCTCTTCTGGAATACCTTATCTATTTTGCCGTTTTTGGGATTGTCTTTCTCTAGTTGGAATTCTTCTAGATAACGACCTTTGACAGGTCCATTAAGACATATTCTAGTATACTTCTTGACAGAGTTTATCTGAGGTCCGAGATCAGTATAATGCAAAAAGGCATCTTTTCTAACGCCTACGTCAAGAAAGCCGGCATTGAGGCCAGGTCTCAGAGACTTTACATAAGCGAGAAAAATATCGCCTACAGAAAAGGCTATATCATTTCTTTGAGTATGTAATTCTACTAATTTCTTGTTCTCTAAGAGAGCAATTTCGACCTCTGTGGGAGTCGATTTGACAAGTAACTCCTTTTCCAAAGTCTATTTTTTATTTGATGGCAGTAGTCAATGTACTGTTTAGCAGTGGAAGAGAGGTTGTATAAATCTACCTAAGTGTAGTAAACACTTAATATGCTACTGGCCTGATATTCTATTATTATAATAGAATAGGAACAATTTCTTAATTGATAAGAAATTGTTCCTATTGGAAAAAGAAAAGATGTTTATCTATTCTTTTTCTTATGTCTATTCTTTCTAAGTCTCTTTTTTCTCTTGTGAGTAGAGATCTTATGTCTTTTTCTTTTTTTACCGCAAGGCATAGTATATGTTTTATTTTAATTTAATTCACACAGTTTTTTTTCCACTATGGATTTTGCTTCGTCTCCCAGTTTACTATAAACTTCATATAATAAACAATGTGCTTGACGAAAATCTGCACGAAGGTCAACAACTTTTGTCAATCTTTCAACTGCTTTCTCTAATTGATTCGTTTTTAATGCCAATCTGCCCAAATTAAATAGGATTGTGGGGTTATCTGGGTTGTTTTTATTCAGATCGATTAGCATAAGGACCCCTTTCATCGGATTATCTTGAGGTGGGGCATCTACATATGACAAAGCAAGGTTGACTTGGTTGTCTATATTTTTGGGTTGAAAAGAGAGGGCTTTTTCAAGCGCATCACGACTTTTTTGTATCGCATGTTGCTTTTGATTTCCTTCTTCTGTCCTTTTTCCAGCGATAGCGTAAGTTGTACCTGCTATACTCCATGAGTCTATATCCTGTAGAATAGTCGCAATTTGCTCAGCATAATGGCCAGAGATAAGTGGATTGTTCTCTTTATACCACAAACTTGCTAATTTGGTATACAATTTCACCTTTACACTATCTTCTTCAACAGTAGTCAGCTCATTCTCTATCTGCATAACCTCTACCTTAGAGATACCATTTAGTGTAGCTTTTGACTCATTTATAACTCGATCTATATTAATTAACTCAAGTTTATTGGCTCTGGACTTTTCCATTGCCTTGTGTTCATTACTTTTTGTATCAAAACCAAAATATAAAATCAGAAAAAGCCCTATAAAAATAGCTATTGTAATAAAGTGGCTTGTTTTCATTCTGCTTTTTTAGACCCTGAAGATTCATCTGGTAGAGATGTAACATTATCTTTCACCTGATCTACAAATATTTTAGCTGGTTTGAAAGAAGGAATGTAGTGCTCTGGAATTTCCATAGCGATATTCTGTTTGATATGTCTACCTATTTTTTTAGCCCTTTTTTTAATTACAAATGACCCAAAACCTCTTACGTAAACATTCTTACCACCAGAAAGAGAAGACTTAACCTCTTTAAAAAATTCCTCCATTGTGACTAAGACGTCAACTTTGGGAACTCCTGTGTTTTCTGCTATCCTATTTACAAGGTCTGCTTTGCGCATGGTTTACGTAATTTGCTGATTAATAAGTATTTATGGGACTCCTGTTTTACAAGGGTCGGCAAATTTCGCAAAAAATATGAGTTAAGGAAATATTTAGGTAAGATTTTTGACTATTAATAGATGAATAGCGTAAATCACTCTGTTTCAAGCAGATATAATTGATTTCGGGACTTTAAATTGATTTGCATAGTTTTGTATGCTTTTACTTTCTAATGTGTTAAATAACTAATTCGATATATGGTCTATTCTATGACAGGGTTTGGAGATGCTTCCGCCGAAATAAATGGAAAATCTTACACGATTGAAATCAAATCCTTAAATGGAAAGAATTCCGATATTCGATTTAGGTCTGCCACCAATCTTAAAGAAAGAGAGATACAACTGCGTAAGCAAGTAAGTAAGCTGGCGATGAGAGGTAAGTTTGATATTAACCTCATTGTCACATCTACCAAAGGTGAAGATTCAATTTCTCTCAACAAGAACCTGATGGACAGATACTACAAGGACTTGATGGCGTTTTCTTCTGAGCGAGATATACAGCAAGGTGATATACTACAATCATTAATCAGGTTACCCAATGTAGTACAGGTATCAGAAAATGACATTACCGATGAGGAGTGGACGCTTATCCAAGAAA
Source organism: Saprospiraceae bacterium (assembly GCA_023300835.1). Taxonomy (GTDB): domain Bacteria; phylum Bacteroidota; class Bacteroidia; order Chitinophagales; family Saprospiraceae; genus RFSX01. The sequence goes on from JALZVB010000001.1 coordinate 27,517, forward strand.
TGGTAGGTAAAGCTGTTACCAAGCTCAACAAGTTCAGAGCTACAGAAGGCCTCTCTATTAAGGAAGATATGTTGGCAAGGGCTCAATGTATTGTGGATGCTCTAGAGTCGGTTAAACCATATGAAGAAGAGAGAATAGATAATGTTAAGGAGCGAATAAGAAAAAACCTCTCTCAACAATTTGCTGATGAAAAAGTAGATAAGAATAGGTTTGAACAAGAAATCATCTACTATATAGAGAAACTTGATATCAATGAAGAGAAGGTAAGACTTACGCAACATTGTAAGTTCTTTCAAGAGGCCCTCAGAAGTGACGATATTGAAAAAGGTAGAAAACTATCGTTTATCAGTCAAGAAATGGGAAGAGAGATTAATACCTTGGGTTCTAAGGCTCAGCACTCTGACATACAGCAGCTGGTTGTTAAGATGAAAGATGAACTAGAGAAAATAAAAGAACAAGTACTGAATATCGTCTAATGAGTGAGGGAATACAACATCGTTATGATATGATCGTCTTTACGGCTCCATCTGGGGCAGGAAAGACAACAATAGTGAGGCACTTACTTAAGAAATTTCCTGACCTGCTTCAGTTTTCTGTATCGGCTACGACAAGAGAAAACAGGGCCAATGAAGTGGATGGTAAAGACTATTATTTTCTAAGTAGTGATGACTTCAGGAAGAGAATCCAAAATGAAGAATTTGTAGAATGGGAGGAAGTCTATGAAGACAAATTTTATGGAACGCTAAAGTCAGAGATAGATAGAATTATAGAATCAGGCAAGAAGGTTGTTTTTGACATTGAAGTAAATGGTGCCGAAAACATTAAGAAACTATATGAAGACCGATGTCTTGTCGTATTTGTAAAGCCACCTTCATTTATAGAACTCGTCAAAAGGCTAACTGGAAGAAATACGGAAACACCTAAGAGTTTGGAAAAAAGGATAAGAAGAATCAAAAAAGAACTGTTATTTGAAAACAGTTTTGACAAAGTTCTCCTTAATGATGTACTAGAGGTAGCGCTGCAAGAAGCAGAAGAGATTGTAGAATCGTTTATGCTGTAACATGATATTAGTGACGAAAACAACTGAAGACATAACCATCCGTGTAAGCTCTTATTATGAGTCAGAATCCTCAAGACCAGATAATCAATACTTTGCATTTTCTTATGTTGTAGAGATAGAAAACAATGGTCCTTTCGATGTACAACTATTAAGAAGATTCTGGATTATCAAAGATGCCAACTTAGACTCAAAAGAAGTCGAAGGAGCTGGTGTCATAGGAAAAACGCCTGTTATCAAGCCAGGTGAATCTTACCAATATTCTTCATGGAGCCCTATTGCCACACCGCTAGGCAAAATGGCTGGTTATTATACCATGAAAAGGCTCCTAGATGGAAGCCAATTTAAGGCGTATATACCTGAGTTTCAGTTGCAAGCCTCTTTTATTAATAATTAGAGTTTTCTACAGGTTTTTGCCATCTTTCCACATAATTATACAGAATAACACATTTAGTAAATAGTCATAAGATAGCCATATGGTACTTAAATGACATTATCTACTGATTATTAAGTATTTACAACCGTTTCTATCAGCGTTTGCATAGTTACAGGCGTTCATATAATGGTTTCCATTTTTTTTGTGCTGATCACAGGTTATAAAACAGTCTTATGTTAAGGTCATTTTTATATATTTTCTTCTTTCTGAGTTTATTTTCAACTGAGGTATATAGTCAATGTAACTATGCTGAGGATTGTAGCAGTGCCCTTCTGGTGGAACCTGTTACGGGTGGAGCAAAAGCATGTCTCTCCAGTTGTACAGATAATTCAACTTCGGGAGCTTGTAACGCAAGTAACGGAATCTGGTTTGAAATAGACACAGATGTTAATGCATCTCACCTCAGGATAAAAATTGAGACCGACCAAGCATTTGACCCAACATTGTCCATATATGCATTAGACTGTGGCTCTATGCCTATTATACAATGTGTCAGTAGTTCTACCTTTGATTTGGCAGTATTAGGAAATTCTAAATACTTTATTGAAGTTAGTGCAGCAGGTGTAGTAGGTGAGCTTACGTTATGTGTTGAGGCACAAGAAGCTACTCAAGCTTGTAGTACAAAAGAGTATGAGGTTACAAGACCCGACAATCCCACATTAGCGGCAGAAGGACCTTACTTGCCTGGAGAAACTATAAATTTTTGTTATAAAACAGAATTCACATCAGACCTCATTACTGTAGGAAATAATTGTCAATACCTGCAAGGAATAATACCCGTATTAGGGAATGGCTGGATCCAAGAAAGAAGCACATTTGAGACCTTTTCACCTGGATTAGGTTGGAGATGGTTAGAGGAAGGAACCGTAGACTATAATGTTTTCAACACCAATATAAGTCTTGTCAATGGTCCACAAGGTTCTATTTTACAACCTAACATTAGCACTGGACTTAGACCAGGAGATCTTTTACCTGGCGGATGGTGGTATAATTCTCCGAGCCTCGATTGTATAAGTGATGATGATCCTGATAACAACAAGGGTTTACCAGCGGCTTGTGGTACGGACACTAGAGTAAATGTCTGTATAGACGCTAAAGCAAAAGAAGTGTTACCGCTTCAAGACTATATAAATGACCCTAGCCTTTTAGACTTGTCAATAAGTTTTTACAATATGGCAGATGGAGAAACAGGCTGCCATGTATCTAACATTTGTACAAATGATATTCCCTTATCGGTAAATGCAGAGATAGACCTTACCAGTCTCTTTCCACAGTGTAATCTTCCGACAGACAGTATATTCAACCTGAACACAAGAATTATTACAACGACACCTAACGAGATTGTAAGTGGAGAAGAGTTTTGTGTAAACTACTTTGTAACGCAATATAACGATGTGTCTGCTTTTCAATTTACACTTACCTATGATCCCGCAATTATAGATCTTACTTCTTATGCGGATGGCCTTAATTTATCTAATTCAATAAGTATTGATTCGTTATTAGTTGACACTGGTTTTTTGGGCTTTGTATATTCCGGTAATGGTTTATTAACTTCAGAATCTTTACCAGATGACACAGGGTTGTTTACACTATGTTTTAATGCGGTAGGCCAGCTTGGTGACAACAGTGTATTAATTTATGATCACCAGAATGGAATAACACCTACAGAAATAACATATCTCCAAGGTATGAATACGGTATGTGTATCAGATACGGCGACAATCAATGGCCATAATGAATTTACGATATGTATAGGAAAAGATATTGATCCTCCTTATAGCACAATGATGTTTCCTTGGCCGCAAGATATCACAGTAGACTTCTGCTCTATTCCAGACCCATTTCCATTTATAGCTATAGATGATTGTGCTGGTCAGTCAACTGTTAACAATAATCACCTTTCCGAATCTACTACATTATCCGGTTGTCAAGGTAGTGTTGTAAGAACATGGTTGATTGCTGATAATATGGGTAATAATGTATCACATACACAGAACATAGCTGTCACGGCACCAGCGACAGTTTTGTCATGGATAGGTGATCCTAATAGTTTTCTTCCGCCCGATATGCAGTGGATAGTGTCAGGAGGTAGTTGTGATAGTCCATTCATATGGTCTGATTGTAGTGTATGGAATACAGATCCTATTAATGGAATGGGTACAACCTATACGACCACTCTAGAAGAAGGGGTACACTACACAGGAGGATGTACAGGGATAACACAAGTTACGTGGTCTCACTTACCTTGTCTAGACGATATAATTACAGGGACAACAACAACTGTTATGGTTACGGTATCCAATAATTGTTCTCCCGATTTAGAATACACGTTTGATATAAATATAGAATGCGGATCAGATTGTACTGGCATTTCTACTTGTAGTGACTGTAGCAATACTATTTCTTGCGGAACACATACTTGCGATATCGTAAGTGACCTAAATGGTCTAGAGGGTTGTTTGCCAGATTGGAATGGTGGTGCCCTTCCTAATCAACCCATACTATGGGGAGGCAACCAAGCCCAAAACATTGTTTGGTACTCGTTTGTAGCAGGAACGCCTAATCTTTCTTTTAAAGTCCAAGCTAGTAATTGTACAACAGGTGGAAATGGATTTATAGGAATAGAATGTGGATTGTTTGGATCATGTGGTGGTGCAGCTTTGGCAGGAGATAATACGTGTCCCAATTTTCAATCAGAATTTTCAGTTACCGGATTAGTTACTGGCTCCACCTATTATATTTATGTAGATGGTTG
>JALZVB010000002.1 GCA_023300835.1 Saprospiraceae bacterium
GGAGTTGATATATGTCCTTTTTATATATCAGTTTATTATTAATGTTATCTTTAGGTTGACAAATCCCAAGTTAGATATGACCATTGATCTTAAAAGCTTATTTCCAGGAATAGAAAATCTAGATAGTAAATCTGCTTTAGCATTGCTAAGAGCACTTAAGAAAAATTTCAAAAGTGGGACGTTTGACTATTTGAGATATAAAATGTCTGTTAAGTCAATGGACAATCTTGATGTAGACGAAGTAACCGGTTATAAAACAGCATTTGCAACAGCTGCAACACTTGGCGTTACTAAAGAAAGCTTGATCACCTCTGCCAAAAGTTACAACTACCTCCTAGAACAAGAAATGGAATCATTTGCTGAAGCACTATTGGCTCAGAAAGGACTGAAGGTTGATGGTAGAAAGGCAGAAGTAGAAACATATGCTGAGAAAATTGTTTCTCACCGCAACTCAATTAAGCAATTAGAACAAGAGATAGAGATATTTCAAAATAAGATTGATTCTGTAGATCAAGACGTAGAAAAGTCAGAATTGATGATTGAGGGAACAAAAACCAAGTTTCTAAGCGTTTATAATATTATGGTAGATACCATAAAGTCAGATATCGAATCAATTAACAAGCATTTATAAATATTTACACGATACATTATGCCAAATAATTCATCACAACCTAAGACCTTTTGGAATAAACCTGAAGGTAAAACTGGAGCCTTCTTTCTTATGGCCATACTAGGTCTTATTGGTTTCGGAGTAGTTTCCTTTGCTATACCAGTAATTTCTTTTCTCCTTGGGCTAGTAGGTACGATTGCTACTTATGCTATTGGTTTAGGCGTATTAGGAACCGTCATTTTTATGGCGCTTGATAATAGAACTAGAAATCTTGTCAGTTATATGTATCAAAGCGCTATGCGTAAAATCACGGGCTTCTTTGTAACAATAGATCCTATGGGAATATTAAAAAACTATATCTCAGACCTAGAGAAGAATCTCAAGAAAATGGGTAAGCAGATAGGGAACCTGAAAGGTCAAATGAGAAATCTCAAAAACCAATTGAGTAACAACAATCAGGAAATAGAGCAGAATCTAGCCATTGCCAGAAAAGCTAAACAAGTAGGAAATGAGCAACAACTTGTTCTTGCCAGTAGAAAGGCAGCCAGACTAAAGCAAACAAACACCAAGTATGTTGCATTACATAACAAGTTAGCGGTTTTATATAGAGTACTTACTAAAATGCACTCTAACTCAGAAATATTACTTGAAGACACCAAAGATCAAGTGCGGGTTAAGGATCAAGAAAGAAAGGCCATCAGAGCTTCTCACAGTGCGATGAAATCCGCTATGAGCATAATCAAAGGTGATCCGGATAAGAGAGCCATGTTTGATCAAGCCATGCAAGGCATTGCAGATGATGTTGCTAATAAAGTAGGTGAGATGGAAAGGTTTATGGAATTGTCATCAGACTTTATGCAATCAATAGATCTCCAAGAAGGAATCTTTGAGGAAAAAGGTATGGCTATGCTAGAAGAGTACGAGAAGAAAAGTACATTGATGTTATTAGGAGGTGCTGAAGAGGCTGATGAAATGTTAGACTTGAATGAACCGAGAAGAGAAATAGAATACAGAGATAATAAAGATGACAAATCTGATTATGGAAGCCTTTTTGAGTAAAGAAACTCCAATCCATTTTGGGTTCAGAAATAGATAAAGTTGTAAGGCTGACATTTTATATGTCAGCCTTTTTTTGATAAATCCCTAAATAAAACATGACAATTGAATATTAATAAAATGTTCTTGCTGTGTATCCTCATTCTAGTTTCATGTAAGAATGATAATGTTCCTGTTAAAGTAGTAACTCCTGATTATTTCCAAGTGAGGGGAAAAACCATGGGTACTACCTATAGTGTTATAATGGATTCTGATTTGATTTCGAAGGCGATCATTGATTCACTTTTAGTAGATATAAATTTATCCGTTTCTACTTATATTCCAGAGTCTACAATTTCTCGATTTAATAATGATTCGATCTATGGGACAACTGTCGAAGTTATAAGGAATGGAAAGTTTGCTTCCCAACATAAAGTCGTTCTAGATAATGACGAACACTTCTTAACTAATTACAATAAAGCCAAAGAGATTTATATGCAAACAGATGGATACTTTGATCCTACGGTTATGCCATTAGTAAATTATTGGGGCTTTGGAATAACAGAAAAGAAGGCAATCACTGTTGCTGATTCTATGAGAATAACAGCATTACAAGAACGGGTAGGGTTAGATCGTATTTCTTTTTCTGGTGGAAAAGAAGATATGACATTTGTCAAACCGAGTGGAACACAGTTGGATTTCAGTGCAATCGCTAAGGGATATGCTGTTGACTATATAGCCAAACATCTATCCGATAATGGGCTTACTAACTATATGGTTGAAATAGGTGGAGAAGTCTATGCTCAGGGCAGTAACCCAAGAGGAGTAACATGGACATTAGGCATTAATACACCAAATGAAATGGCAGCCCTAAATGACTTTTCAGCCAAGGTAAGTATCGATAGTGTTGGATTAGCCTCGTCAGGTAATTATAGAAATTACCATATTCACAACGGCGTAAAATATGGTCACGAAATAAATCCTAACACAGGATATCCAGAAAAAAACAATCTGCTAGGCGTATCCGTCATAGCGCCTTCTTGTATGGAAGCAGATGCAGTAGCAACGGCCCTTATGATTATGGGCCTTGATAAAGGAATGAAATACATTAATGATTATCTCCAATTAGAAGCCGCATTTTTCTACGGAAACAATGAAGGCGGTATCTCTCAGGTCAACTCGTCTGGCATGGGTCGCTATTTGAAAGCGGTGCAAAATAGAGAGGTTCAGTAACTGGTATTCCTCTATCTAGCTGCTGAAACTGTTAATCTGCCGTCCTTACCGTCGTTTTCTCTCTTATCCAACAAGGCACAGTAATCGAACTACCCGCTTTTATATTTCTAATAAAAATATCTTCTTTCTTAGGCATGTATTGCTTGTAGGTACGTATGAGCTTCTTGGCTTCGTCGGATACCAGTGGATCTTTTGCCGCTTTTTCAAACATATCAATCGCTGGCCATGTTACAATCTGACTATCCCATCCGCGTCCAGGCCCGCAGAGTGGACCACTTGAGGCATAGAGTTTACCTATTAATAAGAAGGGTTCACCAGAGCTAGGCTTAAAAGAAGAAGCTAGTCTTGCGTATTTTCTTGAGGTAGGAAAATTCTTGATATCGCCGTAATATATTTTTGCGATAAGCAGATTGTATTTAAATTTTTTAGCGTTATCAGTTGTCGTATTTACAAACTCATCAAACAATCTTACCGCTTCTTTATATTGACCTTCTGAGTAGGCATTGTAAGCTTTCTTGAGTGGTCCCTCTGGCGGTGGAGGTGTATAACAATTGGTTTGTTTAGCTTTGAATACTTCAGCTACAGCTGGTGAACTCTTGTCGCAGCCGCCCCATAACATTCTTCCATATGAAGTGTTTATAGTCTCACAATCAGTAGGGTTGGCTTTATATATAGCCAGATATTTGTTCTCATAGTAACTACAATCATATAGTCCTTTTACCCCTTCTAAGTTTTCTAATCTTGCAGGCGCATAAGCATTTATAATATCCCAAGCTTCTTTGTTTTTGTTGGAGTCACTGCCATACTGGATGGCATCCATTATATATGTTGTGTATTTTCTTCCTTCTTCCAGACTTATTTCTTCATCATTTATTTTATCAGAAAGAATCTTTGTGAATGGGTTTATAACAAAGTAATCTGACTTTTCTTTTTTGCTGTCTATCGCTTGTTTGAATAGGTCGTACACCTCATCTGTATTTGACTGCGTCGGGTAGTAGTAATAATAATCAAATGCCTTTCTTCCAGCAATATAAGCTGCCTCACCATAGCATTCTATACGTTTATCATATATGGACATGATAGAGTCTACATAAGTTTGTTTTAATTCTGGGGAGTCCGTATTATCATATAAATGCTTATAGATTTTTGTGCCGTCCTCATATTGATACTTGATTTTCCCATTGGCAGCGGGAGCCATGTAGTAGGCTTTTTCCCAATAAGAAAACGCTTCATTATAGTTTCCTTGCTTTAGATAATCTTTGTAAAGTACATAAGCGGTTTCTGCTTCGTCCTTTTTTCTGGCAGATAATTCATTCAGCGTAGTACAAGGGTTATTGTCCTCTTTAACAATAGGAGCTGGTGTTACTGGTACTTCTGGCGTTTCTGTTACAACTTCAGCGACTTTTGGCGTGCAACTTATGATTGTAAAAACAAGTGGGATGCAGAATAATGAGAATAAATTTGAGCTTTTCATAAACAAGGATTTGTATATAAGATGCAAAAATAGGCTTTGAGGGCTTAATAAAATGCTAAATTTTTCAAAGTAATTGTTTTTAAATGTCTCAAAGCTCAGAAATGGACTTGTCTTGTCTTGATTATATACTATAGATGTACGTGTAGGTTAATAATACTTAGTAATATTGTCATATAGAAATGACAATTAAATAGTCAAAAACATGGCAAAGAAGAAATTACTAATATTAACTGGAGGAGGAGATTGTCCAGGATTGAACGCAGTTATAAGAGGCATTGTAAAAGCCGCGAGACAAAGCGGAGAATGGGAATCATGGGGAAGTATAGAGGCATTTAATGGCGTATTATCTAATCCCGTGGATATTCTTAAGCTTACGCCAAAAGTTGTAGGTGGCATACATGTAAAGGGTGGTACTATAATTAAAACTACAAACAAGGGGAATCCACTGTCTTTTCCAATCAAAGATAAAAATGGAAAGATAACCTATAAGAACATTGGTAAAGATCTTATTAAAAAAATAAAAGGTCTAGGATTTGAGGCTGTTATAAATATTGGTGGAGATGGATCTCAGGCTATCTCGCAGGCATTGTATAAGCAAGGGCTAAATATTATTGGAGTCCCTAAGACGATAGACAATGACTTGTCTGCAACTGATATTACTTTTGGATTTAGTACAGCAGTTCAGATTGCAACTGATGCATTTGACAAATTAGTGACTACGGCATCTAGCCACAATCGGGTTATGATTATGGAGGTCATGGGTAGAGATGCAGGCTGGATTGCCTTAAATACAGCGATAGCAGGTGGAGCAGAGATTTGTTTAATCCCAGAAATTCCATTTAACATAAAGGCAATTGCAAAGGCTATACGAAGCAGATATAAAAAAGGCAAAGGTTTTGTCAATATCGTTGTGGCAGAAGGAGCTCAGCTTAATGGCAAAACGATAGGTGAAATCGCTGATGGTGACCAAAATATTAAACTCGGCGGAATAGGGAACATGCTCAGAAAGTCATTAGAAGATTTTGGTGTAGAGCCAGATATCAGAGTGGCGACATTAGGACATATTCAGCGTGGAGGTAGTCCGATCGCTTACGATAGAATTCTGGCTACAGCTATGGGAGTAAGAGCATTTGAACTTGTAGAAAAGGGTGCATTCGGAAAGATGGTAGCACTGGTCAATAATAAGATCTCTGAGACTACGCTAAAAAAAGCAATCTCTAGTTACAATCATGTAGATAAAGATCATTACCTCATTAACACTGCCAAGAAAACTGGAATGTCATTTGGGGATAAATAAGAATAATGCTTAAGTTTACTTGACGTCAAAATAAGGTTCTAATGTAAGAAAGAGTGAATCACTTATTAGCCTAGTAAGTTTTATGTCTTCGATTTTCTTATATGGTCCATGGTGTTTTCGATAGTGCAGAATTATTTTAGCAGTATTGAAATCAACGTAAGGATGACGTAACAATTGTTTGAATTCAACAGTGTTGATATTTGTTTTGCGGACCGGAGCTGTGATGTATAAATTTTCTTTAATCTCGTTGTATACGATGGTATCAAAGTTCCATAATTCCAGAAGTTGATCTATGGATCGATACCCACCTAGTAGTTCTCTGTGCTCAACTATCTTATTAGCATAGAAAGTACCTATGCCTTTGAGTAACATAAGTTGAGTCGTATCTGCTGTACTCAAGTCTAACCTAATAGCGGGATTCTTGTCTGCTGCATAAGATTTAAATTCTTTATTTGTATTATTTTTAAGTTTAGTAGTATCTCTTCCTTGAGTTTCTTTGTTGTTTACAAACGACTTTTTACGCTTCTTTTTTATTCCAGCTGTCTTGTATTTTGCGGCTACATTACAGTGGGGTAGGAGTCTATTGTAGTCTGCTTCACCTAGATTAAATATCTTTTTCAAGTCGTCGCATTTCTTGAATGTTCCACCTTTCGATCTATATTTAAGTAAGGTTTTTATTGTCCATGGTGGCAGTCCGTATTTCACCATTGTAGAACTGTCAATTGTGTTTGGGTCAAAAAGGTTGACATCGAACTTCTTGGGTTTATATTCTTTTTTAGATTTTTTATATTGGGTAGACTTCATGGATTTTATGCTTTCAACTTTGTCTTCGCTAATGGTAACATTACGTTTCTCTAAAATACTTTCAAGGCTCTCATGGTTTCCCAGTTGGTTTATTTTAGGTACGGCAATATAATTGTAACCATAGACGGACAATGTTATTATGAGGGTAAGAGATATCCCAAGGCGTTGCTTTTTATTAAATATTATTTGTTCTGATAATTTTGACATAGGTTACAATATGTGTTCGTAGGCTCCGGAGCTACTGGTAAAATGATATGGAATTTTATAATTATCAATCCGCTTAATTAACTTTTCATTTTGCTTAACTGTGCCGTCTAATATCAATTTTTTGACTTTATAAGACTTAAGAATGATGTCTAGTTTACTGATGCTATTCTTGGATAGTACGAGTAAGTTTATATCCGCAGTTGGTTGGAATAGTAATGACTCGTCTGTAGGATGAATAAGAAATAGCTGATTGTCAATCTGATAGAAATTTGATTTGTGTTCCAGTTCAATATCAGCTTTAGCAGTGACGCGGTTGTATAGTCGATTGTTGAGGCAATTGTATTGAAGTTTGTTTTCGTCCGTTTCTGATGGCATTATTGGGCTTAATCCTCCTTGGTAGAATACATCAACAAGACTATTGTCATAGATGTCATATATGACTAGTTTTTTGACTTTTCTCATTGAAGTATTTTCATGTAGATGCAACAGGCTCTGTAGGAAGATAACCATTGTAGCAGCTATTATTAGTTTGCTATTCTTAAGCCTGATGCCAAGCCCTGCTAATGCAATAGCGAGATATATAAGAAGTAATGAGTTATTGGATACCCACAAGTTGTCTGCGCTACAATAAGGAATTTTTTGGATCTGAAAAACGATAAGGTTAAAAAACGATAATATCCCATCAAAGCATTGTCCAGTAATCGTTGTGACAATATTATCTGCGCCTAACGTGAAATGGGAAAGCAATAAGCTAAGTCCATTCCAGAGAATGATCCCAGCCATGGGTACGACGATAATTCCACTCAGCCAGAACAATAATGGCAGTTTATGAAAGTAAAAAGTGGCTAACGGCGACACTAAGAGTTGTGCGGAACAAGCAAGTGCAATCAGTTGCCAAATGGCATTTAAGAATTTATTCTTGATAACTAACTTTTTTACTAACCATGGGTTAATATATAATATCCCGAATAATGCCAAGAAAGAAAATTGAAACCCCGCTTGGAATAAATACAAGGGATTGTATAATAACATGAGAAAGGCTGAAGTGATCAGTACAATCAGGCCAGTCCCATTTCTATAAATGAGTTTCCCAGAGAAGTATAATGTCGCCATAGTTGTCGCTCTTATAACCGCTGGTGCAGCGCCTGTCAACAAAGCAAAAAACCATAAAGCCGTTATAAGTAATGCCCAATGTAAAATGCGTAAACCTACTTTTGATTTAGGCATACAGCTCATTAGCATCAATAATATTTTACTTAGAATTCCTACATGTAATCCAGAAACAGCTAGGACATGGACCGCTCCTGTATCTGTAAAGGCATCATATAGGTCATTGCTAATGAGATTCCTTTGCCCTAGTATCATAGCTGTTGCTACGGCTTTGTTATTATCAGTATTAAGATGGCTTGCAAATATTTTTTGAAATCGCGACCCTATTCTACTGGCTTTGACAATTAGGTTTTCAGTTTTATGCGTGATGATATGATACTGTCCAGTATTGAGAAAGCAACGATGAAATATTCCCCTATGGTTAAGATATCGCTTGTAATTAAATACATGAGGGTTAGTATTTTGCGTTTGTTCTTCATGTTTTCCATATCCCATTAACGTTGAGCCTATCTCGAGACTATCGCTAGATATCCCTTTTAGATATATCATCATGTTGCCATAGCAGTTGTAGAGGCTGTCCGGATGGTTTCCTATATGTGTTACAGTTGCCTGTGCTCTGGTGCCAGAAGTTTTCTGTGTCTTAGACACGATCTCAAATATCAGATAAGAATGACTATTGCTTAATTTAGAAAAATGGAATTTTTGATTCTCGATATTTCTATACGATACTGAGAATATACCAATCAGAAATGCCAAACCTATAAGTAGAACGCTATGGAGGTAGTAGTTACTGAAACAAAATACTGAAACAGCAAATATAATTCCTATAACTCCTATCTGAGCTAGAAATGATTGATCACCCAAGCTGTTACCTAGTATTATCCCTAGGATTAACGCAAGAGTTATCTTGAGTAATGGTATGTTCCTAAATTCTTCCATGGAATATATCCCTGGTCGCAATAATGATTAATTAAAATTTAAGGTAACAAATAACTTTAAGAATATTTAATTTGGAGCATATAAATTAGTAATAAACTGCAATAAGTTTAGATACTTTGTCCTTGAATGAGATAAAGTCATTTTCCATTTTAATAAAGAATAACTCCCTGTATTGATAACCTTCTGATGAAATCAGAACTGACCTTTTCTTTATTCTGTTGATCCAATCTTTAGAGAAATCAAAGAATGGTTTGTTGTGACTTACGATAAACTGTGGGTAATCATAACCTAGAAATGTTGATTTGATATCATCTGATTCAAATTGTACAATATTAAGATAGTTGCCAAAATCATTGAGGTATATTTTTAATTCTGAGCCTTCAATATTGGTCCCCTTTATAGATTTAATTCCTGATATACTTATGTCTCTGAGATGGAGAATGAGATTTTCGATATCATTTGTAAGCTGATGTAAGTATGTAACATCACTGAAGGCTCTTATTGTTATACAGAAGATTATCTGTTGATAAAGATTGTTTAGCATGTTGCTATTCCATATCTCTACAACCTCATTGCCATAGTAGTTATCTATGATTTCATTCCTTATTTCTTTGGCTTCTTTCTCATATGAATTGACATTGCCTATTATCAATTTAGCATCATCCCAGTGGAGGTGTTTCCAAACCGATATCATGAAATTGAAAATGTACTTATGACCAAAGTAATAGAAGATAGGCAGTTCATTAGCTAAGTATGTCAACGTTATATTTTGGGTTGGACTAATGTTTTTAACGGGCTTGAAAAACTTTTTATATTGATCAATAAAGACATCAAGTGAAGCCTTTTCCTTGTTTACAAATGGATGAAAAAATGATATATACTTATCACTTCTAAATGTCGAGTCTAATGAAATATTGTAATGATCTGATATCTTTATTATTTCTGATATCGGCATAGCGGTATCTCCGTTCATCCTTTTGTATGCTGCGCCTTTCTTTATGTCTAGTAGCTCCATGATATCATATACCAGTTTGTCCCCTTTGCTATTTCTTTGATTAATGATTTCAAAAAACTTCTTCTGTAGACTAATGCTTTCTTCCTTTTTTGACATAGTGAACTACATTTTTGACTTTTGTTTACTATATGTAAACTTAATTATATTAATTGCATGTATTGTCTACAATAATACTACGATACTGTTTTGTTTTTGAGCAGTGGAGTTATATTACTTATTGAATGACATTCTAGTGGATTATCACTAGATGCAATTTATTATTAAGGTAGGCATCGACGATCGTGTACATAGCAGTAACTCTATTAACAGCTTTGCGTATTGTATTTTACAATACCATTTACGTTTCAGAATGTCCCTTATATTTCATTTAAATTAGCCTAGCTCTACGTTGAAAATATGCGTCATAGCTATGACTATGCCTGTTTTTTTCGCCTTGATCTAAACAAATTAACTTTGAAACCTAATGCGACAACGTGAAATAGAAATGTATAAATCATTGTTATGACATATAGATCCACATATTTTTTAATAATAGGATATACTTTCGTTTTGTTATGTGAGTCCTGCGTGACACCTAAGTATGTGCCTGCAAGACAAGCTATTACTGTATTAGAAGCAAAGAAAGATCTCCATGTGGATGTTTCTGGTAGTATAATTAGTCCACTTTTCTCACAATTTACAAGAGGCAATCCGAGTACGCTAAACTTGTCTTCTACTTATGCGATTAGCCATTCTATCGGTGTACACGTTTTGACTAGCAATACGATAGATACATTGGATAATAGAAGACAGGTAGGGATTGGATTTGGTTATTTTAATAAGACTGGTGAAAAAAGTAACTTTCAGATTTTCTTAAATGGAACGAAAGGAAAAGTAAATTCTTGGGATTTGAATTCTATAAACGACATTGAAGTTAATTATGTCGCTGATACTTATTCGATCTCTTTGCAACCTCAATTCACTTATAGGACTAACAAGGAATTTAGTATTACACTTTTGTCAACATTAAAGAGAATTAGTTTTATAGATGTTTTAGATATTCTATTGGTAGCGTTTTTACTGTACAACGTATATAAGTTGTTAAAAGGAACGGTAGCCATT
>JALZVB010000003.1 GCA_023300835.1 Saprospiraceae bacterium
TCAGATATATAATCAAACAAACTTTTACCATCATCGAAATCCTCTGTATTATAGTTATCCGTTTTTACAGCTTCTGCGACTTCTGTAGCTCTGTCTCTGATGTCCATCATTATTTTACGAGGCGACAATTTCTTACCCGTCTGATTGGCAGGACATTCTGAGGTACAACGACCACATTCTGTACAGGTATATGCATCCAATATATTTTTCCAACTCAGATCCATGACATCTTTACTTCCAAAATCTGGTAAGTCAGCTGTTTCATCCATGACTTCTCCACCTTCTACTGGTAGGCCCATCATAGATTTTACTTCATTCATGATTTCAGGCATATTAGACATTTTACCTCTTGATGTGAGCTTGGAGTAAAACACATTCGGGAATGCCAGTAGGATGTGCAAATGCTTAGATATCGGTAGATAAAGTAAAAACCCGAATACGACCATTATATGCAACCACCATCCAGCTCTTTCTAGAAAGTATAGAGCACCTACAGAAAGTCCAGAGAATAATGAACCTACAACAGAACTCAATAATAGTGTTCCCGTGTCAGGAAAATGTGTAGGATCTATATTCTGCAATAGGCCATCTGCACCATTCATAGTGAAGATTCCAGTGATGAGAACGATCTCTGCCATGAGTATATAGTTGGCATCTAGCGTTGGCCAGCCTTTCATCTCTGGCATCACAAGTCTAGGTACTTTAAGCATATTTCTTCTATACAGAAAGATAATCGTGGAGATCAATGCCCCTAGAGATAGGAATTCTATTGTATTAATTATAAAAGTATAAAGCCCTCCTAAAGCAGAAGCAAAAAATCGATGTTGCCCAAATATGCCATCTATGATAATCTCTACCAATTCTATCTGTGTAAATAGAAAAGCAACGTATATAAACATATGCAGGGTAGCTGGGATGATTCTCTTGAACATCTTCTTTTGGCCTAAAGCCACCAAAAAGACATTTTTCCATCGCGCACTGGAATCGCCTTTTATGTCAAGGTCCTTGCCTAGCTTTATGGATTTATAGACATGTCGATAAGACTTGAAAGCAAGATAACTGACGACCCCTAAGACAATGATAAAGATGAGTTGTTGAATCATATATGCAGTTATAGTGGATTATTACACCAAATATAGAGAACCAACACGAGTATCAGATAAAAAGCAACGCTTAGGAATGGGTAAATTGTAAGTAAAGTATTTTGACAAGGGCATTTTGAATCAGAACTAGACAAAAAACACAGTGGTAGCTTAGCTATCACGAGGCTTTTAACGAACTGCTGGTGCAAATGTGCCATTCACAAATCGGGAAGTTGTTTTTTAACCCTTCCTAGTCTAATATGCTGCTATACTTATCGCTAAAAACATCTCTACCTATAATGAGTTTCATGATTTCTGAGGTACCAGCGTAGATACGATTAACCCTTGCATCTGTAAACATACGACAGATCTCATATTCAGCCATATAACCAGCGCCACCATGTAATTGTACACCGAGGTCTACCATTTTCCACTCAATCTCAGATGCCATAAGTTTGGCTTTAGCACCTTCATTAGGGGTTAATTGGCCTAGGTTATTGAGTTCTACACAGTGATCAATATAAACTTGAATGATCTCTATTTCTGCATCCATTTCAGCCATTTTGAACTGCGTATTCTGCATATCTGATAATGACTTGCCGAATAATTTTCGCTCCATAGTAAATTGACGTGTAATATTGAATGCTTTCCTGGCATTGGCGGCACATTGACAGGCTACAATCAGTCTTTCTTCCGCTAATCCATCAATGAGGTACAAGAAACCCTTTCCTGGTTCGCCCAGTATATTTTCTTTGGGGATTCTTACATTATCGAAAAACATCTCAGCAGTGTCTTGTGCCTTGAGTCCCATTTTTTCTAGGTTCTTACCTCTTTTGTAGCCTTCCATGTTTGCTTCTACGAGACATAATGTCATCTCATGTCGACTCTTACTATTCGCTGGTTTGGCAGCAACCACGATACAATCACCATTGATACCATTAGAAATATAGGTCTTGGCGCCATTGAGTATATAATCCTCACCATCTGCTTTCAGTGTAGCTCTTATTCCTGCTAGGTCACTTCCTGCATCTGGCTCAGACATAGCTACAGCCAGTATAATATCACCAGAAACGGCACCAGGAAGAAAACGATCTTTCTGCTCCTCTGTTCCCAATTTTCTAAAATAAGGCCCTACTAATCGACTATGTAAGGTGTTGAACCACTCAAAACATCCTGCTCTTACCGTCTCTTCTATAATAATCTGTTCGTATCTGAAATCTAGATCTCCTAGTCCACCATACTTTTCGTCAGGCCATATCATGAGGAAACCTTTTTCTCCTGCTTTTTGGAAGGCTGATCTGTCTACAATACCATCTTTACGCCATTGCTCCATATGAGGAGCGATATCTTCAGCAAGGAAGCCTCGGTACGCTTCTCTGAACATGGCTTGGTCTTCGGTAAATTCTCTCATAATCTAGATTCACTATTAACAATATAGAATTCAAAGTTAACTTTTCTAAAACGTAGCTTATTATATGACTACAGAATTTGAATTAGTTAATAGCATTCTAGAACAACATTAAGATTGAACTGCATTATATGCATAAGAAGTATAAAACTTAGAGACTAAGCTTACTGAAAGTAAACACCTACGACGACTACGATATGATCATAAATTGTCGTCTAGACTATATGATTATATACGGTGCTTCAACTTACTCAACCACTCTTGTGTAATCCCAATAAACTCTGCGATATACTTGGAAGGCACTTGTTGGATGATCTGAGGATACGTCTCTAGGATGTAGTTGTAGAATTCCGTTTTGGTAAGTGTTATTTGTTTGATACGGAATTCATTTTCTGCAAGCAACGCTGTGATCAGTTGTTTGAGATTGTAGTTATAGATTCTAGAATTTGTGGTTTTTAGGCGTTCTAGATCTTCTCGTTTGAGTTCTAGGATTTTGGAGCTCGTTATGGCCATCAAGTACCCATCTGAGGGTACTTTGTCAAAATAGCTCTTGATAGCTGACATAATAGGTTGAAAAGTAGACAGGTAGAAATTTACTGTCTTGGGGTTATTATTCAAGGCATCTGTATACCTGTATATAAATGCGCCATCTATAACGTAATATATACTCTCTGAGATTGTACCTTTCTCAAGTATGACTTCATTTCTAGCGACGGTACGATACTTGGCGATATCAATGAAATCAGGTATAAGTTCACTTGACAAACCTGTTCCAATCAAATGATTTTCAATAAATAGCTTTTTCATAGAATTGCATTATTTGCGAATGTTGAACAGATTTTCATATATAAATCGTAAGATAAAGTTTTATAACTAGATGTTTTTCAATATCCACTCTGATACGATATCTGGGGCCTCTAATGGGACTAAATGTCCCGTATCTTTAACAGATAAAAACTTATTATGTGGTTGTTCCTTTTGCCATTTCCCCCAAATTTTATCGGAAACAACATCAGATTTTTCTCCCCTTATTGCTAATATGGGTAGATCCAACTTAAACAATGTCGATATTGCCGGAAACACTGTCGCATATACTTGAGCTTCCCATAGCTTAGTAAACCTCAATGTGATCTGATTGTTCCCGTTCTCTTCTGTTGCTTGCTCAACAAATTCCATCAGGACCTCATCTGATATTTTACTGAAGACTCTCTTAGAACGGTAAGACTCGTACATTTCTTCTTGACTTGTCCATACATCTCGGCGCTTGAGTGCTGTTCTTGAGATAGGAATGATATGCTTGGATAATCGAGGAGGAAGCAGCTTTAGAGGCCATTTCATAATGTCTGGGAATAAGACGGGATCTATAAGGACGAGTTTGGAAAACAAATCAGGCCTCTTATGTGCAGCAATTATCGTAATTATAGCACCTAGAGAATGGCCCCCTCCTATAATGTTACTGAGATTACGTTTCTCTAAGAAATGAATAAGATCATCTGCAAGTTGCGACCAATGCTTCAACTTATTGTGCCCTTTTTTATCCCAAAATGGACGTTGTATGATTCCTAAAACTTTAAAATCAGATGTGATTGGGTTTATCAATGCCTTATAAACCCCAGGAGGGTAACCATTAGCATGCGCAAAATGGAATACTGGGCCAGCCCCATCAAAATCAAACGCTTCTTTACTATCGGGTTTCACAACGGCAAAAATAAGTAATCTATTATAAAACTAACGATTGTTAGTTAAGCTAAGTTTAGTCATTATCCTATTTGTAGTTGAGTGTGCCTTTTCTGGTTTGTTGAATGGATAAAAAAGATCAGTTCGTATTAAATAGAAAAAGCCCAGGTAAATAAATACCTAGGCCCGATAAAAGTTATATTGACATTTATACCATTCTTATTGTACTGTAAAATCCACTGGCTCTGTAGTGACATTACCATCTTCATCAGTAGCGTTTACGTTAATTGTATAGTCACCTGCAACAGTAGACGTATTTAAGCCTAGGTTTACTGATAATATAATATTTGTCTTATCAGGCTGACCTGATATATCAAGATCGCCACCATCTAGTTCAAAACCTGCTGTTGCACTTGTAAAATTTACAGATTCTATACCTGTATCATCCGTCGCCGTACCTATGATACTAAGCGTATCTCCAGCAACAAAAACTGGTGTATCAGAAGGTGTCGTAATCGTGATAACTGGACTTTCACCATCATCTCCACAAGCCATAAAGAAGCAAGAAGATATTAATAAACCAAAAAAGAATAAATTTTTCAAAACTGAATTTTTTAAATTATAAAACACTTAAACGACAAAGTCATCATTAAAGTATGTCAAAATATATTTTCATCTTCAAAATCTATTTCCTTAACTTTTACAGAATTTATTCTCTTAATGATATGATCTGTGATGGACTCAATAGCTGTACCGGATCCTCTTTATTGAGCAATGCGGCATTGATTTTTGACTTTTGAATTGCCGTCAGTTCTAGTTTGCTGTACTCGCTATGTTTTAGATAATATTGCGGATCCTTATCTATTCTGAATTTACTAGGATTTTCGACCAGCTTACAGTTTGCTTCTGCGGCATATTCAGTGAGATCTTCTATTTTAAGATGCTCTGCTATATATTGGACTTTGACAACTTCGTGCCCATTCATAAATCCTGGGGACGTGTTGATCACTTTATCATGATTTCCTAGATGTGCCTCTCCACTCCAGAAACAATACATCTGGAAATAAGCCGTTTTTGATTCTTTGGTGTAAGCCAATTCATCTTTTGCCAGATCTAAATATTTAGGTACAGTCCTACCTGCTAATTGCAAACCTAGCACAAGTTGTAACGCCAATCCTGCCTCAGTATAATTGCCAGAAAGCCTTGTAATCAAATCTTTGCCCCTGTTATCTACAATTCTAATAACTGGATTATTCCAGGCAGGTTCTCCATACTTTTCTAAGATCTTTGCATCAGCGCCGCCCTTGTTATTAAATATAGCTAATGGCACATATTCCATCTGTATCGCATCGACTAATAACGGATTGCTCAATACATTATTACCGTAGTTTCTACATGTTGCACAACCTGGAATTTCTTGAAATAATATAAGAACTGGTTTGCCAGTAATTTCGGATTGCTCCAATGCAGTATCGTAATCTCTCAACCAATTGACTTGACCAAGTTCTTCGTGTTGTTGACCCTCTTGTTGCTGCCCTATGAGCTGGATACTTGATAACAAGACCGTTATGAGTAAGACTATCCTTATTAATGAATTGAAACAATTATTCTTCATGTGGGATTCTTTATCTTTCTAATGTGTTAGAATGATTTTTATTGCTTCGTTATCCATTTTTAAGGAAATAAAAGCCTCCTATAAAATCAGTAACTCTTGTAACTGTCGTATCTGTAACATCTTTCGTATTTTATTCAAGTCTATTACATTATTGCTTTTATAAACTTATCTATTTTTATTTTCACTACATCTGGAATGGTTTCATTTTCAATCCAACAATGAACATCAGTAACATAATCCATTCCTAAATACTTAGCAGATTCTAGAAAGGGCATATGAAACCCTTTTTTCAATATTTTATCGGAACCAGAGCTTATTACGGCCATTTCCATTCCTTTTAATTTTCTCCCTGTTTCTTCCTCTATTGTTAGACAATCAGATATCCTGTCAAAAAATGTTTTCATAATTCCACTCATAGTATACCAATACACGGGGGTTGCAAATATGATTAGATCATAATTTTCAACAATCGTAATAATCAAAGGATGAAAATCATCATGCCTATTATTGAATTCGTAATCAAATTCTAGGATTTTTTTTTGTTTCAAATCAATAACAGGATAGTTTATTAGTTTGCTAACATATGATGTTACTTTTTGGGTATTCCCATTACTATTGGAGCTTCCAAGAATGATAATTCCTTTTTTCATTTTGATTGTTGCAGCATTAATTGGATGAGGTGGAGAAAAACTTTGATAATAGAATGCAACATTTAATCCATCCTTTCAGCAACAAGCTTTAATAAAAAAGTTTCCCTTTCTATAGACATACCCTTTTTCTCGCTGGAGCTCATCGTTTTTTCATTGTGTTCTATAGCTTTATAAATATCAATCCACATAGCTTTCATACCATTATTCTTTTCGTAAGACTCCATACTTGAATCGCCTAATGCTGAATTAATATCGCAGGTATAGCAATATGAAATCATATGCTGGATGTCATAGTCTGGCTTATACCATGGGCGATACTCTTCGTATATGCCAAAAGGCTTGATGTTTCTTATGTTTTGTGCACCTGTCTCTTCAGTTAGTTCTCGCATCATCCCATTGATTTTATCTTCTCCTACGTCTAGACCACCACCTGGTAGACTATAGTCTTCATACCTTTCTGTATAGAGTAATAAGATGTTATTGCCTTGTCTAGCGATACTCCTAGTGGCTAGCCGTGTAAAGACTGAATTGCTTTTTAGTGCTTTAACTTCTGGGTGATAGTGGGTCTTTAAAACTTGCATTTGGTAATCTATATTTTATGTAAAACTAGACTATTAAGCAACAACGTATAATATAGTTGGGAACAGACAAGGGCTATCTAATGATCATGTTTTTTAAACGGCTCACACAATTATTCAGCTTTTGTAGTTGCTGATCAATTTCTGTTGACTCAAGTTCATTTTCTTATACTGAAAACAACATAAGCATTAAGTTAGTTGCAATGGGAAAAAGAATAATTCAGATGCTAACAAATTGTAGATAAAAACTCAAAAAGCACCTCATGTTCGAGTTGCTTTTATTTTAAAATTTAGCTCTAGAGATGACTAAATCTCTTTATTTTAACATGATGATGTTATTTTGCTGGTGCAGAGGATATAGGATTAATTCTAACTATATAAAAGGTGTTTCTGTTTAATTAATCACCTGAACAGAAATGTTAATCACCTCAGATCCATCGAAAACCCTAATAACATACAAGCCACTATTTACATCGGAAAGTAAAATATTGCCTTCGTTGCTTGTTAGACTTTCTTTTGTTACAATTATTTTACCATCTATGTTTATTAAGGATAGCGTACCTCCGACATATGACTTAGGGAGACTATAGAATAATGTTCCAGTTGTAGGGTTGGGAAATATATTAACCTGAGGATTGACAAATTGATTTTCCTGTGTACTGGTCGTAATACAATCTAACTCTGCCGTACCGCCAAAAGTAAGTATAACAGTATCAAGTAGTATTGTAAAGTCATTTAGAACGATATAATATATGTCTCCTGATGCGCAATCTAGAGGCGCTAGAAAGTTATTGTCATCTAATTGACAACCTGCAGCTTCAACGAAATCAATTTCACCTTCTCTGAGTCCTGTCGCTCCTGCGCATCTGATCAGTTGTGTTGTGTCACTCTGTCCCAATGTCATTCCTGTTGCCATACATCTCGTCAATACCATATTTTGACATCCATTACTTTCACTTTTGAATACAGCAAAATCTAAGTCAGACATGGGGTTTTGCGGATTGAAAACAAAGGTTAAAGATCCTTCCTTTATTATTTCAACTTGCATCCAGAGGGAATTTCGCTCTTCCATTAAGCAGGTCCCCTCAAAGTCGAGATCTTCTTCTCCAGCCCCTATAGTTGTCACTAATTGATGTGGAGACTCACCACATAAAAAGCTTAGTGGAGTTGTGCAGTCTTTGTATTCTTGCGCATGGGTAATAAAGTGTAGGGTAGTGAGTAATATTACTAGGAATAGCTTTACTAATGGATTTGTGTTATTGTTCATGGTTTAAGACGTTTATTAATTGCTGTTTGTTGATTAGTCGTTTGTTGTGTTGCACTGAGGAAATCTATATACACATCAGTACCAAATAAAAAAAGAGATAAAACGTATAGTCTTATCTCTTTTTAATTGGTAGTAAAACCATATTAGATACACATTATAGTATGTGTTATTTCTAGTTCTTAGTAAGTCTTAGAACGCTTATTATCTTATTGTTTTCATCAGTTAATCTTACTAAATATACACCAGCATCAAGATCTGATACATTATGTAATTGTCCTGGCACATGACTTTCTTCTATCATAAGCTTACCTACGATATTATAGATTCTTAATCCTTCGATTTTTACATCACTATTGATTTGAAATAAATCAGAAGTTGGATTAGGGAATAAAATCATATCTCCATGATCAGATTCACTTTTAGAAACAGAAGCACAAGCAACATTTATATCTAAGCCAGTTTCCGTTAATACATTACCTTGACCATCAGACTCTGATCTAAGTGAGAACATGACATTTCCAATACCGCAAGTTGCATTAGGGTGGATGTAAACAGAGAATGTATAAGATGCATTAGGTTCAAGTATATTAGCTTTGGAAGAAGGGCATGTTTCTCTTCCTTCTGAGTAACCTAAATTAACATCACATACACTAAATCCCCAATCGTCTTGAGTATCCGTTCTTGTAATGTCCCAGAAGAATTCAGCATCAGTCGCTGAGTTATTTGTAATATCAAGTTTCACATTGACTCTGTCGCCGCCCTGAGCTGCTTTTAAACTGCTTACATTGCTGATTGTTAACTGACTAAAACCAACATTCGTGAAAAATAATAAAGCTAAAAGTAAAGTTTGTTTCATGCGATCCTGATTTGTTCCAAAGATAGTTATAACTACCCAATATATTTTCTTAATACATCGTTAATGTCTGATTACACCAAATTTAGTAAAAAAACTACAGATTTCATAAGGTTTTTCTGATTAGAGAACAATGATTCTCCTTGTTACTACTATTGCGTTAACTTCTATTTTTAGAAAATAGCTGCCTGGAATCAGATCTTTTATCGATAATTTAACTGGTAACCCTTTTTTAATATGCTTAAGCTGCTGGTTTACAACCTGTTGTCCATAAACGTTGTAGATAGAAACGCTTGCATTGCCATCTAATGATAAGTCGGACGTAATGTTAATTTCGTTATATGTGGGGTTAGGGAAGATCTTGATTCCCAGTAAATTTTGTTCTTCTATGGCATTGGGTTCAGTTTCCAGTTCTACCTCTATTGCATTTAATATTTCTCCAGTGGTATTATCAATGGCAATAAGCACCATCGAAATATTGTCTGCATTGTAAGCAGATGGGATTGTATATTTAAATTCAAATGAAGAGCTTTCTCCAAACGTTAGATTTCCTATAGAGGCTGAAAGTCCATCATAACCTCCAATAACCTCTCTTGCTACGTCATTATATACAATTTCTGATGGTAGTATAGGATCTGACAAGTCTTTCCAATTAACGCCTTCATTGTCTATCAAGTCAATGGCAAATGTTCTATCACTGAAACCATTAGACTGAGCAAAACCATCATCTGTACCTGAGACGTTGTCTTCTTTAATTACCAAAGCTAACCTGTGTTCCTCAGAATCTAATGTTGTGAAAGCCTCCGTAGATGCTATTACAGCTATAGTTCTTGTAGTAGGTTCGTATTCTTGACTTAAGCTGAGTGACAATGGTGTAACACCATTAACATTGGAGAAATAGTAGCTTTCTGCTTCATCTAAACCTATAGGAGCAGCTTTTCTGTCATACGTTGCCGTAGGAAATCCTGTAAAGAGGTTACTATTCTCTGTGCCCAATCTATAAGGCACATTCTCCATAGGATCATCCGCATGCACTGCTATCGCAATAAGGTCTGATTTGAAATTTGCTTGTAATATCTCTATGTTTACTCTTGTCTCTGGACATAATCCGCAAGAAGTTGATGTAATATCCTCAACTACAATGTTCCGCTTGGGTGAATTCAATACAGTATATGTTGTTACCGTGAATTTCTCGGCTTGATTGAGGACGGCGCTATTGATTTCCCTAACAAATAATTCTATATCGTTACGTTGTGATGACAACAAGTTTAGTTCTTTTCCAATGTCCATAGTTGTTGTAGAACCTGGAACAAGGTCAATGTCAGACTGTGATACTTCCTTTACTACACCATTGATATCTATGTTGAAAACAATATCTGTGATGGTTTCAGCTCCGTTATTGTTTAATTCAACGAATAATTCTGAATCAAAGTCGTTTTGGTACC
Source organism: Saprospiraceae bacterium (assembly GCA_023300835.1). Taxonomy (GTDB): domain Bacteria; phylum Bacteroidota; class Bacteroidia; order Chitinophagales; family Saprospiraceae; genus RFSX01. The sequence continues at coordinate 10,576 of JALZVB010000003.1, forward strand.
TTGGTGCAGATAATGAAAGAACATTCAGTGAAGCTGAGTCGTTTTTTCGAGAAATAAGAAAATCATCAATTACAAGTGCATATCCCGCTGTTGAATTATGATGAAAAGCGATTCTTATTGAGCCACTATATGTTGATAGATCAATACTACGTAACCCCTCTATTAAAGATTCACTATTTACATTCAATATTATATTGTTGAAGTCGTCAATATCGCTTCCCCCATTAGAGATTCTTACAGTATATGAGTCTGTTTTTGAATCTATTCCTCCTAAGGAAAATGCGGACCAACTTAATACTGTACTATTTTCACCAAGATCGATTAGTGGTGAGACTAACCAATTATCTGCTGCACCTCCTTGTTTAAAATCTGCGACAGCTATAGCTCTATAATCGGTAGGTCCTTGTAGAGGAACAACTGAAAAACCTCCTGGAAACCCCAAGAAATCATCGCTCAATTCCAGTTCATCAATATCAAAAGTGATAAAGTCCGCTAGATCAGCAGTCTGAAAGCCTTGGTAGTATAAGGTGTCTTGCCCTTGGGTTGAATTAGTTAAGCCAATAAAGAAAGTAAGACCTAAAATCCAACTTGCAACGTGTAATCTACTAATAATCATATGCTAATATATGTTTAAAATATCTAATTTGTTATTAATTTCTTTTTCACAACCTATTTATTTACACCACTTAATTTTATATTGTATCATACATTATGTTAATGTGCTGACTAGATATAAGGTAATCAAAATGTAATTCATAAATTAAGGTTACATCTATTAACTATTCTTTGTGTATAGCAGAAAATTAAAATTTTTCTTAAACCAATAGATGGAATTTATAATTCATTGTTATTCAATTGATTAGATCTGAAAAATTACGGAACGATACACAATGAATGACTTTTAATACCAACTTGATTCAGCATGAGATCCTAATCTGAGATCTGAGAACAGATATTAAGCTTGTTTAGTTATAAATGCGTTTTTGGGGATGCATACCTGCTTTTTAGTGTAACTTAGCCGCAACAATTAAAAGTGTAAACTACTTTGCACCATAGATTTATTACCAGCACATAACCTCAAAATCACCTTACTTTCGTAATCTAACTTTCCCAAAAGCTAGCAATAATCTATTTTGAATTTATCTATCCCTTTTTAAATTCTTAATATATGAGAAGGTCATTATAGATGAATTGCATACCCAAAACGTTTCTTACGCTTACTATAATTGCTTGGACTTATTGTTTTACGGCACAGATACATGCTCAGGAAGCTGTAATTGTCAATGGAAAATCAGTTACACATATACCTAGAAAAGATAAAACACTATTAAGAACTGCTGGTTGCCCAAGAGCGGTGCATAGAACCATAGATGGGACATGTAATAATTTAAGTTCTACAGAAACCTGGGAATATGGCGCAAGTGATATCGGACTTGAGAGATATTTTCCTGCTGATTATGCAGATGGGCTCAACACTATAATCGAAAATAGAGCTAACCCAAGGCATATATCTAATTTACTTCTTTCGCAAGAATATCCAATTCCTAATAAATTGGGTCTAAGTAGTATGGTATTTACTTGGGGGCAATTTTTAGATCATGACATAACTATATCTCCAGAGGCAGAGATAGAAATCGAGAACATTCCATTACCATTGGATGAGGATGTATTTACCTCAGCTATTAAATTCAAACGATCAAAAGTTCATCCGGGATCAGGAATAGAAAAACCAAGAACTCAAACGAATCTCATTACAGCCTGGATAGATGGATCTAATGTATATGGATCTGAACTTACAAGAGCCAATTGGTTAAGAACATTTAAAGGCGGAAAGTTAAAAACATCTAATGGCAACCTTCTTCCTTACAATACTTTAGATGGACAGAAAACAAGTAATATAGATGCCAATGCGCCTAGTATGGCAGGAGATAATGAAGGCACTACTAAGATATTTGTTGCAGGAGATGTACGAGCTTCTGAGCAACCGGGACTCACCGCATTACATACTATTTTTGTGAGAGAACATAATCGTATATGTGATGAACAAGCATCAAGTAATCTATCAGATCAAGCGATATACCAGTTTGCTAGAAAACGAGTAAGTGGACTTATACAGAAGATTACCTATGAGGAATTTCTTCCTGCCATGGGGATACATACGCAAGACTATAGTGGATACAATGATAAATTAAATCCTAATATCAGAACTGAGTTTTCTACAGCTGCATATAGATTAGGCCATACGATGGTAACTGACAAGATGAATCTGTTAGGTCCAGGCGGAAATCTAATAGAGCAGAAAAGTTTATTTGAATGCTTTTTCAATCCAAGTATCATAGAGAATAATGGCATAGAAAGTATATTATATGGCTTAAGTGAGCAAACGCAAGAAGAAGTAGACCCTTTTATAACTAATGCACTTAGGAACTTTCTTTTCCCAATATTTGGCACTGCCAATGTATTCGGATTAGACCTTGGAAGTCTTAATATACAACGGGGTAGGGATCATGGGTTACCCGATTTCTTAACTATGAAAGATGTAACCAATTGTAAACCTATATTAAGTTTTTCTGATATCAACCCTGATCCTGTCATTAGTGATCGGCTTTCACAGGCCTACAATAATAACCTAGATGATATAGACTTATGGGTAGGATTACTTGTTGAGAAAAAATTACCTGGTTCATCTTTTGGGGCCAGTCTATCACAGATATTAACCAAGCAATTTGAAGACCTAAGAGATGGTGATTTTTATTACTATGAGAATGATCCCGCATTGCATTGGACAGAGATAGAAGCGCTTCAGTCAACAATCTTGTCAGATGTATTCGCAAGAAATACAAGCTATACTGTTTTCCAAAACAATCGAGACCTATTCTTTACTAATTAGACTTGTTCCATTATTTAAAGGGAATTATCAGTCTTTTTTTACCTTAAGACTCATGTCCAGGGACCCTGCTGAATGTGTTAGTGCACCTACTGATATATAATTGACACCTGTCTCTGCAATAGCCCTTACTGTCGTTAGGTTAACCCCACCGGATGCCTCAGATTGAAAGCGACTTCCTATAATTTTAACAGCTCTTTCTAGCATTGATAACTCAAAGTTGTCTAGCATAATTCTTGTAATTCCTCCCGCTTCCATGACTTCATTGAGTTCTTCAAGATTTCTTACCTCTACTGTTATACCTAGGTCTTTCTTATTGAGAGAAAGGTAATCTTTAACCTTAGTAATAGCTGAGGTAATATCTCCGCAAGCATCGATGTGGTTATCTTTAATCATGATCCAGTCATATAGACCATCTCGATAATTGGTACATCCTCCTACTCTGACCGCCCATTTCTCTAGAAAACGAAGCAACGGAGTCGTCTTACGCGTATCTAAAATAGTCACATCAAGGTCTGCTACAAGATCAGCAAATTTTCTACTCATCGTCGATACGCCACTCAATCGTTGCATGGTATTGAGTACAAGGCGTTCTCCTTTAAGTAGATTCTGAGATCCACAAGTAACCTCAAATGCGATGTCGCCGTACTTAACAGGCGTACCGTCATCAATAAATTTATTAAAAGTACAGTTAGGGTCTAACTTATGAAAGACATACTCCGCAAATGCAACACCTGCAATCACGCCTTCATCTTTGACAATTAGCTTGGCGGTATCTGTTGACTCCGGGCTTATGCATGCTAGTGATGTATGGTCACCATCTTTTACATCTTCTCTGAGAGCAGCATTGATAAATGCGTCTAATAGGGTCTTGCTTATTCCTTCCACTTTATAAATTTATGACTCAAAAGTAATAAATTCCAAAGGAGATAAAATCAGAATAAAGTTAATATAGCATACTTAGGCTGTGCAAAAAAAATAAAGGCTGGAAAAATTCCAGCCTTTATCACTTAAATTGAGTAAACCTTAGCTTGGATAGCTCATAATTAGAAAACTTAAAAGTAAGCCTGAAAAAATGAGAACCAGCCAAAATCGCATATCCGTTAGGATATTCTGATCCTTTTCATGAATCATGTGTGAGTTTGGTTTTGGTTATTAAATATGAGTTAAAAACGGAGGTTAGCCGCTTATATTAACTAGTATGCCAAAAAAGATACCATATGGAAATCTCTATATATGAGCTATAAACTTATTAGGTACATGAAAATCAGGTAGTAGTTGTATGCGATAATAGACATATCTATTGTCGTCTGTCAACAAGCTCATTACGTGTACCTCATATTAAACATGTGGTTAATGATTGCTTTAATCACATCTGATAAATACCCTAAATATTTAGAAGATATTTTTATTCAGGTCACTAGTAAACCCTCCTACAGAATATTAAACATAACTAGCTTGACTTAAGTGATATCGCTTTTTTGATTCTTTTGATAAGATCAGGTCCCTCGTACACCATTCCTGAGTATACTTGGATAAGATCTGCGCCAGCCTCAAGCATATCTACAGCATCTTGAGGTGTACATATACCACCTACGCCTATAATGGGTAATGTCGCATTTATGGATCTAATGTATTTTACCACTTCTATGGATCTTGATTGCAGAGGTTGCCCACTTAATCCACCATTCCCTATTGTTTCAATTGTATGTTCTGATGTGTTCAATCCCGCTCTAGATATTGTAGTATTTGTAGCTATTATTCCATCTACACTTTCGGCATCTATGATCTCTAAAACATCATCTATCTGCGTATTACTGAGGTCTGGTGCAATTTTTAAGAATACAGGCTTCCTAGCCTTTTTGGTATTCCTGAGGTTCATAATTGTAGACAACAGTTTTTTGAGCGGTTCTTTGTCTTGTAACGAACGCAATCCTGGTGTATTAGGAGAACTGACGTTCAATACAAAATAATCTACATATGGGTACAACTCATTAAAGCAATACTCATAATCAGAGATTGCGGATTCGTTAGGTGTTACTTTATTCTTGCCTATGTTTCCACCTATAATAATCTTGCGGTCCTTATGTTCTTTTAGTCTATTGACAAGTGCCGTAACACCTTCATTATTGAAGCCCATTCTATTGATGAGCGCACGATCTGATTTCAGTCTGAATAATCGAGGTTGAGGATTACCGATTTGAGGTTGTGGTGTCACAGTTCCGATTTCTATAAAACCAAAACCTAAATGTGACATCGTCTTGTAATATTTTCCATCTTTATCAAACCCTGCAGCCAGACCTATTGGGCTAGGGAAATCTATACCGACAACAGTTTTGTGTAAACTATCATTATCAAATCTATAGTGAGACCTAAATAATGAACTAAGAACAGGTATGGACAATGCTGTCTTAAAAAGACTGGTACCTAGATGATGTGCCTTCTCAGCTGGTAAACTGAACAAAAGCGGCTTAATAATATTCTTATAAAACAAATCTTTCTTTTTTAATCTACTGCAAGATACAGAGATCAGAAAGTATGCTATTGTATTCCTTCTTTTAATTTATCGAGATCTCTAACAAGAAGTCTTTTTCTATCGAATGTCAAGATTTCTTCATTTCTCAATTCATTGAGCACGGTCGTTACCGTCTGCCTAGAAGTAGCGGTAAGGTTTGCGATTTCCTGATGCGTTATGAAATTTCTAACAACCCATTCATATCCGACGCGTTGTCCTCTTTTTCTGACCATCTCAACCAGGTACTCAATTATACGACTCCTAGAATCCTTAAACACAAGTGATTCTAGCCTGTTTTCCATTTCGATAACCTTAGAACCCATTATCTTCATAAAAAACATACTTAAAGAGCCCCTGTCCTTTATTAATTCTTTCATAGAATCCGACTTGATAGAGCATATAGAAGTTTCTTCTACGGCCAATGCAAAATCTCTTCTTTCTCCTTCACCGATAAGTGCCATCTCTCCAAAGACTTCACCCACACCTAGAATAGCCTTGGTGATCTCCTTTCCACTGTCTGAGAAAGAACCAATCTTTACTCTTCCTTTGTTTATAAAGAATATGTGTTCACTGGCATCTTCTGTCATATATACGTAATCGTTTTTCTTAAAGGTCTTAAGATGGTTAGATTCTATTTCATTTTTAAGCTTATTAGGGCAGAAAAGGGTACTAACGTCTATGTTTTCTAGGTACCAAATAGGTTTTTCGTTCATCATGCGGTCTTTTAGATTGGCTAAAGTAGCGTTCAAGAGTATTCTTGTATTGCTTATTAAAGACAGTTTTGATCATTTTGTTTTAGGTTTCAGCTTTAAAGTCCTGATAAATCTCTCAACTGTCGGATTTTTTTGCGTAAGAAACTCATATTTATCTACGGTTGTTTGTGAAGGACTAAATAATGACCGCCACCGTAGAAGCTTACATCGGACGCATGCTATCGTAGGGGTGCACC
>JALZVB010000004.1 GCA_023300835.1 Saprospiraceae bacterium
TGATGTTGCTATCAATCCTCAAGATGAAGATGAGTTAATTACGGTAGGTATTGATGTATTTATGTCTAGAAATGGTGGAAACAACCTCAGTAAAATTACATCAGGTGGTGTAACACTAGGAACGCCTCCTACAGATGGACCTGATGGCGGACCTACATATTCACATTCGGATCACCACTTTGTAATGTATCACCCCAATCTAGAAGGTATCGTTCTTTTGGGTAATGATGGTGGATTATTTATGTCACAGGATGGAGGTCAGAGTTTTAGATCTGCTAATATTGGAATGCAGACTACACAATTTTATAATGGATTTAGTGTTTCTGAAACAGATCCTGATTTTGCTTTAGGTGGATTACAAGATAACTCAACTAGTATACATCGAGGCACTTCTAATTGGTCCAGAGCGGTAGGTGGAGATGGCAGTTGGACAAGTATAGCACAAGGGTCTGACAATGTCGTATTTGCTTCATCACAGAATCTTAATCTTGCCAAGTCTACTAACAAAGGGCTTACATGGCGGAATGTTAATATTAATGAGGCTCCTGGTGAAGACCCTTTATTTATAGCACCATATGTGAGTTCACCACTAATCAATAGTATTATGTACGCAGGTGGGGTATACCTTTATAAAAGTACGGACAGAGGTGATAATTGGTCTGCAGTGAATCAAGGTAATCCAGTAGATGGAGGAGATCAAATATTTGCTCTAGAAGTAGCACCTAGTAATCCTAATAGGGTATATTTAGGTACAATAGGTGTTAACAATTCACCTAAACTAATGGTATCTAATGATGGTGGAGAAACGCTAGAAAATTCTAGTTCTATCCTTCCTGATAGAATACCTAATGATGTAACCGTTCATCCAACAGATCCTGATGTGGCATTTGCAACCTTCAGTGGATTTGGGACATCTCATTTATATATGACATCTGATGCTGGAATGAACTGGGAACCTATTGATGAGAATTTGCCAGATGCTCCAGGTAATGCTGTTATTTTTGATGCATCGCAAGGATATCTTTACTATGGGAATGATATCGGGGTATACGCTACAGAGCTATACAATGTTGACGGTACAATTCAGACACCTCTAGAATGGGTGACACTATCTGACAATATTCCTAGTGCAGTAATTGCCATGGATCTTAAGATTTCGCCTTCTGATAATAAGTTATGGTTAGCAACACATGGGAACGGTGTCTATCGTGCGGATCTGTTACAACAATCCGTAAGTAACGAGGAAGTTGCTTACGACAACGATATTCAACTTTCTCCTAACCCTACAACTGATTATATTACCATATCAATGGATAGAACAGTTTCTCTTAATTGGGATATATATGATATTAAAGGTCAGAAATATTTAAGTGGAGATGCGCTTACAATTGATGTGACATCAATGCCTAGTGGATCTTATATTATCGCTATCAATACAGGGCTTAGAAAAGTGATAAGCAGACAGTTCGTAAAAAACTAATTATTACTTAAGACTCAATACATCTTGCATAGTATAAATTCCCTTTTTATTATGTAACCACTCGGCTGCCATAATGGCGCCGAGTGCAAAACCCTCGCGACTAAAAGCTTCATGTTTGATTTGAATTTGGTCAATAGGAGATACATAACTTATACTGTGCATTCCTTTTACGTCTCCTTCTCTAACTGAGTTGATTTCAATAGAGTTAATGTTGTCTGTTTCTTGATTCTCCCAGGTAGACTTTCTAATTACTTTTTCTATAATTTGATCTGCTAAGGTAACAGCGGTACCACTTGGTGCATCTTTTTTAGATATATGATGTGATTCTACCATTTTGACATCATATTCAGTAAGACCATTCATAATCGTAGCGAGATATTTGTTCACAGCAAAAAAAGCATTTACACCAACAGAAAAGTTAGAAGCATATATGAATGAACCGTTCTTATCTTTAAAGGCTTGTTCGACTGTATCATACTTTTCTAGCCATGCAGTGGTGCCACAGATAGTTGGGATCTTGTATTTAGCCAGTTTTAAGAGGTTTTCTGGTGCAGAATCTGGAGTTGAAAACTCTATGGCTACGTCTATTTCTTTTAACGTAGCTGCGTTAAAATCATAATTATTATCGCTTGAGATCCTCATTGAAATGTCATGACCTCGCTTGATGGCTAACTTTTCAATAATTTTTCCCATTTTCCCATAACCAATTAGACCTATATTTAGTTTATTCTGTTGCATTGTATAATTTCGAGCCTCTAAGTTAGTAATCAGCGATTAGGAATCAGTGATTTACTTTTTTTCAAGAAAAAAACAAGAAAGTGTTAGAAAACGATCTTTTATTAAGGACAATTGCTAAAGAAACAGTAGAAAGGCCACCTATATGGCTTATGAGACAGGCGGGAAGAATTTTGCCTGAGTATAGAGCCATACGAGGATCATTGTCTGGATTTGTAGAATTGGTAACAACACCACATTTAGCGGCAGAAGTAACTGTTCAGCCAGTAGATATATTGGGAGTGGATGCCGCAATAATTTTCTCAGATATTCTAGTGATTCCAGAAGCTATGGGGTTGCCTTATCAACTTATAGAAAAGAAAGGCCCATATTTTCCAGATACTATAAATACGCTTGAGGATGTACTTAAGCTAGAAGAAGGAGAAATAGCAGCGGAGCGATTAGATTATGTATTCAAGGCATTAGAACATACTAAGAAGTTGCTCGCAGGTCGTGTACCATTAATTGGATTCAGTGGTGCTCCATGGACGCTTTTTGCATACATGGTAGAAGGTCAAAGTTCTAAGACTTTCTCAAAAGCTAAATCATTCTTATACAAAGAACCTAAGCTAGCACATACCTTGATGGCTAAATTGACAAAAACAATTATAGCCTACCTTAAGCTAAAGATTAAGGCTGGTGCAGATGTTGTACAAGTTTTTGATTCATGGGCAGGTATGCTTAACAGGGAATTATACAATGAATACTGTATTCCTTATATACAAGAAATTGTAAATGCTATAACAGAAGTACCTGTAATCGTATTCAGTAAAGGCGCATACTTTGCAATGGATGAGATAAACGGGTTAGGCGCTGATGTAACAGGGCTTGATTGGACCATGAACATTGACGAATATAGAGCTACTTACGGAGTAGATAAGGTTGTTCAAGGTAACCTAGATCCATGTGTATTATATGCACAACCTGATAAAGTAAGTGCAAAGGCTATCGATACAATAAATAAATTTGGATCTCATCATATCTTTAATCTTGGTCACGGTGTATATCCAGATACACCATTGGAGAATGTAAAGACATTAATTAATACGGTAAAAGCTTACAAATATTAAAGAATACAGGCTCTCATTATTAAAAATTCTGAGATTATAATGTGTTTAATATTACACCAATTAAGTTTCAATTTTTCACATTAGACCTAAGAATGAATAAGTCTAATTCAAGACGAAAAACGCAAGCATAGCCAAAACTATAGCGAGTATTTTTAACGTAGAAGTAGGCGTATTCAACTTAAATATAAGTGACACTATGAAACGTAATTGGTATTACTAGGTAATAAGAGGAAGAGTGCTTAATTTGGCGGTGCAAATTATACCCCCACTAGCATATTCTTGCTCCTAAGACTCGAAAAACGAAATAAAATGGGTTGGTTTAAACGATTTAAAGACGGGATTCAGACAGCTACCAAAAATAAAAAGGAAGCACCTGATGGATTATGGTACCAGTGCGGAAAGTGCGGAGAAACAGGAACTGTAAAGGAATTTAGAGAAACTTACTATGTATGCGGTAAGTGTGACCATCATGCAAGAATAGGTTCTGACGATTATTTCAGTATCATATTCGATGGAAAGTATGAGTCATTGTTTGATGAATACGAATCCTATGATTTCTTAAAGTGGACGGATCTTAAGAATTACGACGATAGACTTGTTGCCGCCAAAGCTAAAACGGGATTAGTTGATGCGATATCAGTTGGAGTAGGGAAGGTCCAGAAAAAACCATTGCTTATAGCGGCTATGGATTTTACTTTTATTGGTGGATCTATGGGGTCCGTTATGGGTGAAAAAATCTCTAAATCAGTAGATTATTGCCTTAAGCACAATATGCCCTTTATGATAATATCTAAAACAGGTGGTGCTAGGATGATGGAATCAGCATTCTCGCTTATGCAAATGGCTAAAACCTCTTGTAAGTTAGGACAACTCGCAGATGCTGGGATACCTTACTTTTCTTTCCTTACGGATCCTACGACAGGTGGGGTTACTGCTTCATTTGCCATGCTAGGTGATATTAACTTTTCTGAGCCTGGTGCACTGATAGGGTTTGCTGGTCCAAGGGTCATCAAAGAAACAATTAAGAAAGATTTGCCAGAAGGATTCCAGAGTTCTGAGTTTCTTCTTGATAGTGGTTTTCTCGACTTCATTGTAGAAAGGAAAGACCTAAAAGCAAAAATCGCAGATATGTTGACGCTATTTGCGGCTAATGCAGTTTAGTGTAAACACCTAAGTAAAATCATAAGATATATTACTCAATTTCGCATACCTTAAAGTCTTTGTCAAAAGGCTTACAGTGGGGTAGTAATGCATCTATGAGTTGTGGTCCTT
>JALZVB010000005.1 GCA_023300835.1 Saprospiraceae bacterium
TGCTTTTTTTGTATTAAAAGGACTCGTCCTATAACCTAAACTATATTTTGTAGAGACTGGTTTAAAAATTAAACTCAACCTTTATCAGTACGAGACATATTTAAAATTCTGCATAACGGATAATGATATCGGTCGTCACTCTGAGGAACGATGAGTTATGATCCTGTACCTAGTGCTATGTCCCGGATTTCATTCTGTAGTTAGTCCCTGCACCTTGTCCATTCTTCTCTATCATTTTTGATTCTATTAATGTAGACAAAATTCTCTTAACAGTAGCACGTGAAATTTCCGTTCCTTTAATTATTTCACCCATCTTAGTTTCTGGATTATTGTTAATGAATATGTAAACACTTTTTTGCTTCGGTGTCAATGCTGATTCAGATATCTCTAACTTCTTACTCAGCTTCTTCGTTAAGTTGATTAGAGAAGATAAAAAGAATTCAATCCATTCTGATATATTTTCATTTGGCCTCTGTGCTTGACAATTTCTGAGGGCTTGATAATATTTTTTCTTTTTGCTCTCTATTTCGTGTTCGAAACTTACATATTCTATCCAATTATATCCTTTTTGAAGTAACAGTAGTGTTGTAAGCAATCTACTCAATCTTCCATTTCCATCTTGAAAAGGGTGGATGCTTAAAAATTCATACACAAACGCTGCAGTTTTGACAATTGGATTAATATCATCCTTAGAATTGAACCACTTAACTAAAGATTTCATTGCATCCTCAGTTGCATAACCTGGTTCAGTGGTTCTAAATATTATTTGTGTAGATCCGTCAGGAAAACTTGCTTGAACTGCATTCGAATGTTGTTTATATAGTCCCTTGTGCCACTGATCTTTTTCACTTTGTTTAAGTAAAACGTTATGGAGGTTCTTTACTGTTGATTCACTTATTCTTAGGTCACTTGGATTTTCTGTGATAATATCAAGCGTATTGTAATATCCAATAACTTCTTGAGAATCTCTATCTTCAATTTGAGAGATATCTATGTTTTCAAGTAGTGTCTGTACTTGCTTATTACTAAGTTTAGAACCTTCAATCCTTGTTGAAGACCCTATACTTTGTATGGTTGCAAGCGTTTTTAATTGATATAGACTCGAATTTTCTCTTTGGGTGAATAAAGTCCAAGTGATTTCGAATTTCTCTATCTGCCGAAGAAATTCAAGTTGTTTCCAATCTAATTCAATCTCGAAGTTGTATACCTTGTTATTCACTTCGTAAATATAATCAATTGAGCCAATATGAGCCAATAATATACGATTTTGAGCCGATTTTTATTTTTCGTCAGTATCTGGAACATACAACTATGTAATTATAACTAACTAGATCACTCTTTCAACAACTTCTCTAAAAAAAATCACTACTCTAGTCTTACACCACCCGCAACCCCAAAAATATTCCGAAGACTATCATAATAGCACCAGAGAAATTAGAAACATGATTGATATGGTTTGGCGTCAGCCATTTACGGAGTGAATTGGCTAGATAGACTTTAAATATATCTGAGGCAACGATCACTATGAAGATCGTCCCTAGGAACAAATAAGCATCAAATCCAGCGATACTACGACCTATGACGTAGGTAGATATCACTCCCATCCAAAAGAAAAAAGTGAAGGGATTCAGCGCATTGATTAGGAAGCCTTTTAACCAGAAACCGATGTAGTTACGATAGGTATGCTTGCGTTGTGTATAATCGAGATCTGGTTGCTTTATTATCACATAGATGCCAAAACCTACTAGAATCAAGCATCCTGATAAGCCCATCCAAAACTGGAACATATCGCTTTCTATGCGGTCTTTAATGAGTGAGATAAATTGATAAAACAAGGTTATTATCGCCAGATCGCTGATCCATACGCCACTTCCTACAACAAGGCCAGGTACAACACCTTTCTCCATAGATGTCTGCGTGAGCGCAATAAAAATTGGGCCCAGCGATAGTGCCAGTCCTAATCCAAACATTAAACCCTCGAGTATCAAAGACATTAGCTCAAATTACTGTTTATTCTTGAAAGTTTTCTACTCGGATATCGTTGCAATTAAACGCCTGCTGCCGCCTTGATTTCTGAACTCACATAAATAGATACCCTGCCATGTACCTAGAGCCAGCTGCCCTGAGATAATAGGCACATTGATGGAACTGCCTACCAGCGCCGCTTTTATATGTGCGGGCATATCATCTGGACCCTCCATTGTATGTCTGAGAAAAGGCAGATTTTCTGGTACAAGCTTATTAAATATACTTTCAAAGTCTGCTCTGACATCGGGATCTGCATTTTCGCTGATCGTCAATCCCGCAGAAGTATGCTGTATAAACAGGGTTAACATTCCATGTTCTGGAAGATATGGTAAGGCTTCTAGTAACTCACCTGTTATAAGATGAAATCCTCTAGCTCTGGCAGTAAGCGTGATACTGTGATGAGTAACCACTTTTTAGAAGATGTTTTTAATCTTAGAAATTTCAGGGCATTCTAACTGACCAAAATAGCGCATTATTCCAAACTGTAGATAATATAACGAGTCATTGTTTTTGCCATTTCCCCTTTGTCGCCCTGCTTTTGCAAAATCAGGATCTCCTGATCTATTAGATAAACTAACGGCAATTCCGCCTCTCGATCTTTCTAACTCATTGAGGTCTGGCCAGTTACCACTGACATCATCTATATAGTCTGTAAATAGTTTTCTGCCTGATAGGTTGGCATTGAGACTCCAATCTCTATTAATATCCCACTTGAACCCTATTCCGTATACTAATGCGCCAGTAAGTGACAAGTATTCTTCTCTTCTGCCTTGCCCTTCAGTCCCCATCTCACGCAGGTCATATGTGATGCCTTCTAGTTCTGTCGTAGGATTGTATCTTATTATAGAAAATCCTGTAAACAAATATGGTGTAAAGTATTCGTCATCACTCCCATGCGTATAGGGAAAGAAATTAAATTCCATGGCGAAGTTTAAATCAAACACATTAGACGAAAAGTCTAGGTTACGTTTCTCTTGAAATGCATTATTAGATTTACTGTCAGAACCAGAAACACTGGCATAATCTAGTCCAGTAGCCAGAGATACGCGATTATTAAAATTACGTCTGAACTTAAAACCCAGATTAACACCAGGTTTGCTGAGGTTATAACTTGTATTGAGATCACCGGTATAATAGCCTATGCCTGCATGTCCGCCTACTTCTATGCCTTTCTGCCCAGATAGGTGGAAAGAACCGATAATAAGGCTGACTATTATGAGTATTGATTGACGCATCTGCTTTTATAAATATTCTGTACCAATTAAAGAAAGTTACTATCCAACGATGTAACTATGCAGTATCGTATGCTTAATGTCAGACTATCTGATCGCTTTTGATATTACAAAACACAATAATAAGAAGGAAATAAGAATTATTGCCCATATGGCACCAGAATTGACGCTTGCCCATAGTCCTGAACCCTTGATTTCTATAGTTATCGGTTCGCTTTTTACAGGAACTCCGTATACATCGTCTTTAGCTTGCGCTATGATGATATGCGCTCCGCTTTCGTCAGAATTAAAATCAAACTGTCTATCTGACTGCCATTCTGATTGTACCTGTCCATTGTAATGGGTACTGAGGTGGTAGTTGATATTATCCGTCCATTTATTAGTAGAACTTAATGTTATCGCTATCGGTAATTGTGTCTTTCCTACCACATACTTACCTGTCTTATTAATATTGATTTCAGTATCAGAATTATCTACCAGCTTAGACACATACAAGCTCGGGAGAGTTGTTCGGATATTATTATAATCTGGGATACTTATCAGCTGATTATCAGATACAATCCAGAAGTTATCCTTTTCAATTTTCACTAGGTGCCCTTTGGCAAGAACCGTATGTAGGGGTATCGTTTTCTCAGGAACATATCTGTCGTTAAGTAGTGCCCTTTTATTAATGGCCATCAGAGACTTAGGAGTTAGTAACCATATGTGACTGCCATTTACTTTTATATCAAGCAATTTCATCGGAGATACTTTGTGTGATCTCGATTCTTGCGTACGGGTATTAATACTAATCAATTCACTTTTCGTAAATGTAAATAGTTGACCCTCTAGTGCAAATTGATTTTTGGATTCTGGAAATTCTGTATTGTTATAAAAGGATAGCAACGGCGTCATCCTATCATCATCAATTGTATATATTCCATGCTGTGAAAAGGCATAAATTTGACCCTGATTATTACCAGCCTTATCATACGCTGTCGCACCTCTTTCATTCTGATCAGTACTTGCAATCACTTTATAGTACCTTCCAGGCTTGTAACTTAGTAACTTCATTTCAGCCTCATCTTGCAGGTATAAATTCTGATCTGTACAGACATAAGTTTGCCCATTTACTTCCGATACCGAAAACAATGTTTCTCCCTCTGGAACTGTAAACTGTGTCAATTCTCGACCCGTCACATTATCTATCCTAAGGACTACATTATTCTTAAAAACCATGTAGGGATTATGTCCAGCCTCCTGTATAACTTGTGTCGGTACTTTCTTACCTCTGTCTCTAGACCACCTATTGTAATTATTGTTGAATTTATAAATCTGCTTCCCATCTGACTTATAGTAGTTGTCTTTTATCTCGTATAAACTAAGATTAGAATCAGAACTTGTAACTTCTGAGGTATAGGTGCAAATGGGAGAATACGTGTATGAGAACAACCTCTGATTAGTCAATATCCAGTAATTACTTTCTTCTGTGATATGTATCGCTCTTATCTCTTCTTCGCTGTCTAGATCTATGTCGATCGGCTTGATATAATCTCCTTTTTTGATAAGTAGTTTATCCGTTGTAGCAATGAGTAGGTTACCCATGCTGTCTGATTCTATCTCAATGACAGACTCACTTTTTATCAATGGTCGTAAGTCAAACACTTCTCCGATATGAGGACCAGCGATATATGAAATCGCTCCTTTATGTCCTAGGATGAGGTCCTTGTTATCTGAGAATATCGTTGTACACGTTTTATATTTTCTGTCAATATTAAGCGGCAACCTTTCAGCAGACTGTCCATCGTATAGTTCTATTTCATTATTACTTAATCGGTAGAAAGCATCTTGAAATAAAGCGCCTGTCCAACTTCCATTATTTGTGACAACAATATCTTGTTTGACCCAATTGTTATTTTCTTGGATATAAAACCCATGGGCTGTACATCTGTAAGTGGTATCTCTAATTATAAATTCAAGTGCATCAATATCTTCTAATCGAGATGATTTAATCTTCCCATCTGAATTTATATCTAATCTATAACCGCCTTGCATCGGATAAGTACGTCGATCTGAATTAGCGTTGTAAGTATGTTTGCTAGGAAACAGCTGTCTATCCAGCTTCTTTATTAAGCTTATGTCTTTCTGATTAAGTATCTGATAGGCCCCAGAAGAAGACAGCACGTGAAGCATATTGTCTTGTGAACTATATATATCAATAAGATCACCAGGTATAGGTAACTCCCATGCGATAGCTTTCTGATCAGATTTCTGACCAGACAACTGTGATATTGTCACCAAAGACCACAATACAATATGTAGGAAAGTCCTCAAATCTATTGATATTCTTACACTTACATATTCAAATAACATACCATGTGTTAACAAACACGTGCTTTATAGACGTTAAAAGACGGTTTTAGAGTGGTAAAAGTGTTAAAGTTGGATGAGGCTTGCAATTACTGCTTAGAACCTTAAGTCCTCAATACTTGCACCTGGATAATCTCCATCTTCCAAGTTGAACATATCTGGATTGATCTTGTAGTTGTCGTCATGATCTTGGATAGACATCGTAATACGGCTGGCATCTTTATTGAAGATTTTCAAACTCATTACCTTCTGATCTTTATCACTTATACTTAACCGAACTTTGGCGTAGTCCGAATCATGATCTGTGGGTTTTCCTACTATTTCAGTCACCTCTACTCCATTCTCTATGTGACTATTGGCAATTGCAAATATGAATTGGCCCGATCGATGTAATGAGAATATATCTGCTGGAGAAACGATCTCACCTGATTCTTCATTGGGTTCGTAATCGTTAATTTGTATTTCGTTTTGGGTTTTGAG
>JALZVB010000006.1 GCA_023300835.1 Saprospiraceae bacterium
GAATCAAGAATTTACGCTGACGAATCAGTTTGGTTGTGACAGTATTATAACATATGCAGTAACTGCTTTGAACTTAGCGATTACAACTGTACCTACAACCTGTAATGACGACAGTGATGGTTCTCTTTCTCTTATTTCTTCTTGGGAAGATGGTGATTACAGTTACATTATTAAAAATCAAACAGGAGAAACTGTACGAGAAAATAATGGACAAAGTACATTAGAAATAGAAAATGAACTTCCTATAGGAACTTATACCCTATCGGTCGTAGAAAATGAAAACGGATGTACTGTAGATACTTCATTTATCATAAGTAGTATTCATGCCGAATTGGCACCGACAATAATTCAGAAAGCGCTCTGTCCTGGAGAAGTAGAAATTATAGGTAGCACCACATTTAATCAGGATAACAATAGTGGAGCGATCGTCCTTAAGTCATATCAAGGCTGTGATAGTATTATCGAAATAGAGCTTGAATATCTTGAGCTGGGTATAACAACTACCAATGCATCTTGTACGGATGCTAATAATGGATCAATAGTAGTTACGCCATCATTATTAAATGGTATGTATTCATTAGAAATAATTGACAACAGTAATAATGAGGAAGTCTTAACCATTGACAATTTTACTGAACAAGCAGATGTAATAGAAAAATTATTGCCAGGGGAATATATCATGAGCATAGCAAATCAATCATTAGATTGCCGAATAGATACACTTATCACAATAAACAGTAATAATAGAGATGCCCAACCCGTAGTATTAGATACGACTCTATGTGTCGGTGATTTCTTGAATATCAATGGAGTATTTTATGACGAGAACAACCCTACTGGAACGCTAGAATTAGTAACTACCGAAGGATGTGACAGTCTGGTACATATAAACATTGAATACCCTGAAGTTGTAGTAGCAACTGACGACAATGTTGTTAATAAGATGGAAAGCAACGAAGCTAAAATATTTGTTGCTGACATTCTTGTTAACGATAATATATCTTATTCCGATAACCAAAGCTTGAGTATTATCGAAACAAGTTTTGTGAGTGACGTAGAGATTACGGAAGACAATAAACTAGAAATAGAAATAGATTCTAATTATGAAGGAATCTCAACAGTGACCTATCAATTATGCTATACAGAATGCACTGACAATTGCTCAACAGCTACCTTATTTATACAAAATGAGTACGACGGATATGATGACAATGTATTAACCCCAAATGATGATGGATATAACGACATGTTAGTTGTCCGTGGGTATGAGCAATTTGAAGAAATAAAAAACAGTAAAATTGATATTGTAAACAGATGGGGACAAGTTGTCTATAGCACTGTAGATTATAGCAATAACTGGAAAGGAAATCAAGATGGGAACGCAAGTCAACCGTTACCAGAAGGCGTTTATTACTATCACTTGGTTTTAGAAAACGGAAGCTTTACAAAAGGAAGTCGATCTATTCTAAGATAGCCGATAAATAAATAATTGACAGCTTAATGTCATTTGATACATCATCTATCCATGTCCTATGCATTGGCATCCTTTTAGCTTTTAAATAAGAGTAACCTAGAACCGTGAAATCAAACAAGCAAATAGTACTAAGTATAATAACTAGTTTTCTTACATTTCTACAGATTGTAAGTTATGGGCAACAGTTGCCTACTTTTACACAGCAATCAGAATATGCTGGTTTATTAAATCCTGCGCATATCGGATTTGATACTTACCACAATAATGCTAAAACTAATATAGCCATAGCTTATCGTGACCAATGGGTTTCCATACCAGATAGACCAAGAACATTTGTTGTAAAAGGCGAACACTACAAACCCAATAGTTATGGCGTAGGCCTGATGATGGGCGGATATCTTGTCCATGATGAAGCAGGCATATTCACAAATTCTGAATTGCGCGGTAGAATAGCAGGAACGGTAAAATTGGGTAAAAAACTGGAAGAAGGTGCATTTTCAATTGGAATGAATACAGGGATCGTTCAATACAGAACTAATCTAACGAACTTTGCTTATATAGAAAATGACCCTCTACTTTTTCAAGAAAATGCATCTGTCATATACCCTGATGTTGGGGTTGGTGTATCATTTTTTAAGAAAATAAATAGCAGTTATTTACAGCTCGGATTCTCAGTACCTCAAGTATTTAATCTAAATACAGCATTCAGAAATGAGAACAAAGAATTTAATATTACACGTAACCCACATTACTACTTCACAGCACAATATTATAAATTATTCAACTCAGGTAAGTATTTAGAATTCTCTTCATGGGTAAAGAAAGTGAAGTATGTACCTGTCAATTATGATGTGATGGTAAGATACAGATTTGCGCACAATATGTGGTTAGGCACTGGTGTTAACAACAGTGGTATAATACATGTAGAATGGGGATTATCATTTCTGACTGCTGATGAAAAGCGCTATCAAATCAATTACTCTTATAATCCGACTTTCAATGCGCAGACTATCATTTTCGGGGCTACACATGAAATAGGTGTTTCAATCTATGCCTTTTAGTACAATATGTAAAAGTAGGCTAAGTAGAAATACTTAAACGAGGCGGATAACTTTTAGAAAATAATCAGCTGTAAAAATAAATCTAAGCATCCGCTTTATCTTGGGCGGCCATAATTTTACCTTTAATCGAATTGAATTCTTCAACAGTCAATAAGCCATCTGTTTTCATCTTAACAATGGACTCTAACTGTTCTACCAAGCTTTTTACCTTAGTAACAGGAGCAGATTCCATTAGCTCGTCATCTGATATTATATCGACGACAGCAGTTTTATTCTCATGCTTTACAACTTCATCTTTTTCGATTTCTCGTGCCATTTTTTTTCCTTTCTCAAACTTCTCGTCATAGAATTTTTTTAGATGAGATGGATCAAAATCCAAAAAAGATCCGCCACTCTCAAAATGAATTTTGAAAACTTCACCAATTGCATATGTGGAACCAGCAGATAAGACACTAAGTGTCATACCACCGATAGCTGAACCTATAACAGGGATAACTTTAATAGCCCTAGCACCTAATCTCACTAACCCAGAACCTGTCAATGCCGAGATCACAGCCTTACCTTCACTCTCTTTGAAGTCAATATCATAAACCTTAGATAATTGTCTGATCATATCTAACTGTATAGCACCTACAGCTAAAAGATCTGCAATAGGCACAGGAATGAAGCCAGCACCCATAGACCATATCATATGGTTTTTAATTATTGAATTAGAATGTGAAGTTCTCGCATCCTTATTGTTGTTCTCATTTTCCATAGTGGGCAGTTAATTTTATTCCAAAATACAATAAGTGATATTTATAAAGGCATAAACAACTATTATTAAACACCTATAGTTGTCCTATTCCAAAAAGGAAGACAAATAGCAATGTCGTTAGAGACATCTGTTTAAGATAAGGGTCTAGTTCTACCCTGAGTTTATTTTTAACCGCTTGCGCATTAACAATCAATAATGGCGTAGCTAATAGAAACAGAAACTGAAGAGGTGTTCTATAGTTGATAGTAACATAAGCCACTGCACATAATAAACCTATGATTAACAGAAAGTAATGATAATATATTGATTTTTCATAACCGAGTCTTACTGGTATTGAATACTTACCAGCTACTTTATCAGAATCAATATCACGAATGTTATTAATATTGAGCACTGCCACTGTAAACAATCCGCACGAAGCACCAGGTAGTATTAAATCCCAAGAAAATGACCCTGTCATCAAGTAGTTTGATCCAATTACGCCTAACATGCCAAAAAATATAAACACGGATATATCGCCAAGGCCGATGTATCCATATGGAATAAAGCCATTAGTATACAGTATTGCTGCTGTTATTGCTAATACCCCAAGCGCTAAAAATACGTAAAGCTCTAATGTTGACAACTGAGACATCATCAATAATGATATGCCTAAAATCAGTGTAATAACTGCCGTAACACCTATAGCCAACTTCATCTTCTTATGAGAGATCAAACCACTCTGAACAGCTCGAGAAGGGCCTTTTCTTGCGCTATTGTCTGCGCCATGAACACTATCTCCATAATCGTTAGCCAGATTAGATAATATCTGGAGTGCCATCGTTGTAAGCAGACACATAACAAATACTTGAAAGTTAAATTGACCCGCTGCTGCTGCCAAAAAACCTCCCATCCCTATACTTGCCACTGCTAGTGGTAAAGTCCTTGCTCGTACAGCTGATACCCAATGATTCATAATTCCTTTATATCATAATAACAATCAAATCTCTATAAAGTTAGTTATATCACTCAGAAATTGATAACTTTTGACCCTCACTATGACTTATAAATTCTGGTGCATACATGCTCTGAATCTCTGTAATACCGTTACTGAAATAGCCTTTGTGATTGGCAAATGTATCATACTCAAACACAAAGCTTCCTTTAGGTAATGAAGAAAAGTAGAAATATGAAGCCAGATCCTGTGTACTTTCATAGTAAGATAATCCATCTTGCCACTTGTAACTACTCAACACAGAGATAGGTTCTAGCCCACTACTTCGCATATCTTTCATCTGAATATACTCCATCGCTCTGTCACAGTTTAACTCAATTCGAATTCGAACTCTGTCGCCAGGAGTAACTTTATTGGATTCAGTTATGGGAGTTAGAATCTCACCATTTGTATCTGTACCTACTTTATATAGCGTCTTTGTTAATTTGAGAGGCGTATCTTGGAACGACTTTATCTTATCTATATCTTTAAAATATTGCCAATATGCAGCTCCCCATGAGACATGTTTATTAGGATTATAAACCTTAATTTCTGACAACTCAGTTGTGATATTATCAGGAGTCCAATCTTTTCTAACATAGCCTGTAGCCCTTTCTAGATTACTGAATGATATATCCTTTAATCCAGACTTTGGCATTGATATTTGAACAGGAAGTGACTCTAACAATCCATCATTTCCAAGGATAAAAGCATAACAAGCAGCCGCAGTTCCTTTATTAGTATCCCAGCTATGTGTTTGTTTGTTTTTAAGAAGCCATAATTTAAGGCCATCAATATCTGATTTACCAGCTTTCATTTCTTGGAACAATTCGATAAGCATAGCTTGCTTCTCAACTTTAAGGTCATACCAATAATAACCGGCTTGATCATTCCAATAATTCCCTTGCTCATGATCAACAATCATTCTTTCTTTGAGACTATTAAAAATATCATTTGCTAGCTCCTTCTCTCCCCTTCTATTCATTGCAAAAGCAAACATAGCTTGTTGATACGTATTCAATTGCATCCATCTCGAACGTCCAAGGTTTATGTAGAAGTTTATTAAAGATTCCATTTTAGGATCTTCCATATCGTCATAGAAGCTTCTTGTATATAAATAGTGCACAACAATAGGACTTAAGGAAGTATGCTTCAAACTACGATCGTACCTTTCATATTGTTCTCTTAACTTGGAATCAATATAGGCTAATGCATCTGCAGTATTAATTTCACCACTGTCCGTTATTCCAAGTTTCTTTAAGTGTCCTATCCCTTCAAGAATATTCTGTGTTATATACCAGCTGTCTTTACCACCAGCTGTCCATGAAAAACCACCATTAG
>JALZVB010000007.1 GCA_023300835.1 Saprospiraceae bacterium
CTTCCGATCTATTCTTGTTAAAGTGTTCTTTATAAATATCTAGACCAAACAAGGTTACCGAACTATTAAGTGTACTATTGAATGAACTCAAGATTGCACCAAATAATACAGCGGCAAAGAAGCCGACTAGTGAAGTAGGCAGAACTTCTTTCACCAATTTAGGATAAGCTTGATCTGGTATCTCTAACTGCCCTTTGAAAATGTAAAAAGCTATCATTCCTGGAAGCACTAAAATAATAGGACCTAGGATCTTTATAAATGCTGCAATCAATAGCCCTTTTTGTCCTTCCTTGAGATTCTTAGCTCCGAGTGCTCTCTGTATTATAGCTTGATTGGTTCCCCAATAAAACAACTGGACGAGCATCATTCCTGTGAATATCGTGGAGAAGGGAACACTGGCTTTGTTATCTCCTATGGCATTCCATTTATCTGGGTTAGAATTGTATAATTTGGACCAACCTTCCAATACAGAACCTTCTCCGATGTATATTAATCCAAAAACAGGTATCATCACACCACCTACTAATAACCCTACTGCGTTTACTGTATCTGATATTACTACCGCTTCCAGTCCTCCATATATTGCATATATAGATCCTATTATTCCTATTCCCCAGACACATAACCACAATGCTGCTGTATGCGATATACCAAAAACACCAGGTATATCAAACATCGTTACAATGGCCAATGACCCAGAATATAATACGGTAGGGAGTAATACAACTACATAACCCGTGAGAAACAATCCAGAAGCCAACGTCTTGGTCATAACATCGTACCTCACAGATAGAAATTGTGGGACGGTAGTAATTCCACCCTTGAGATATCTTGGTAATAAAAACAAGGCGGTTACTACCATGGCTATAGCAGCAAGTGTCTCCCAGCACATCACCAATATTCCCTCAGTATAAGCTTGCCCATTGAGACCTACAAGTTGCTCTGTCGAAAGATTTGTCAATAACAACGAGGCCGCAATAACACCACCAGTCAAGCTCCTTCCTCCTAGAAAATAACCATCTGCAGTATCTTGTTCGCTATTTCTTGTAAAATACCATGCTACAAAAGCTACAAATGATGTAAATAAAAGAAAGGTAAGAATTGCCATTAATGGTTTGATTTTAAGTCAAGTATTCTGTTACTTGAAGATAGTAAGTTTTGGGCTATCCACATAAAACTAGGGCCTGAGAGAAAACTCTCAAGCCCGTAGTAGTATATTTGTAGTATTTATCTTTCGATTTAGTGACTCATCATGACTGGCATAACCAGCATCATAAGCTTTTCTTGTTCTGTTTCGTCAGAAGGAACCAATATACCTGCTTTATTAGGTGCAGATAGTTTGAGTAAGATTTCGTCTGTATTGATGATTCCTAGCATTTCTGCAAGGAACTTTCCGTTGAATCCAATTGTCATTCCTTCACTATCGTAGATACAGCCGAGTTGCTCGGTTGCTTCGTTAGAGAAATCTAGATCTTGCGCAGACATTGTAAGACTGTTTTCCGCAAGATTAAGAATGACCTGGTTGGTCGTTTTATTAGAGTAAATTACAATTCTCTTAAGAGCATTCTGAAACTCTGCTCTATTGAGAGATAGAATCCTTTCGTTATTAACTGGAATAACAGCATTATAATCAGGATACTTAGCATCAACAAGTCTACTTACCACTAATGTTTCTCCAGATCTGAAAAATATATTTTTGCTGTTAAATGATATTTTAGCGACTTCTTCATCACTTGTAGATATCGCATTTCTGAATAACGTTAGTCCTTTCTTAGGTATGATAATAGACTCTGTTAATTCACTATTGAGTCCTCCTATCGTATACTTTACCAGCTTGTGAGCATCTGTGGCTACAAATATGGCTTTGTTGAAATCGATTTGCATAAGAACACCAGTCATCGCTAACCTTAACTCATCTGAGCTTGTCGCAAATATTGTATTGTTAATGGCTTTAACAAACGAATCATTCTCTAGTTCTATACTATGAACGTTATCCTCGTTAGGTGTTTCTGGGAAGTCTTCAGCACTGTCTCCAGCAAGCTTGTACTCACCATAAGCAGATTTAAGCTTGATAGAATTGTTTGTTCCATCCACATCAAATGATACTGGTTGATCTGGTAATGCCTTAAGTGTATCTAATAAAATCCTAGCTGGTACTGCTATTCTCCCGTTTTTACTACCCGTTACGTCCAAAGAAGATATAATTGTAACTTCTAAGTTGGTGGCAGACACTGTCAATTGATTTCCTGATAAATCAAAAAGAAAATCTTCTAGTATTGGGATAACAGGATTAGAACTTATCGCACCTGAAGCCACTTGTAACTTCTTTAATAATTCGCTAGACGAGACCTCGAAGATCATATATTATTCAGATTTAAGTAAAATGTAAGGTATTAACCACCTCTAGATCAAAATACGGTCCAAAGTTACGGAGATAGTCAACTGTATCCTAAAAGCCTATTCAAAAAGAACTAACACAAAGTGTAGAAATGAACATTAGTCTTGTAATTTCCTCATTTTTGCATCCAATTAACTATTGAATGTTAGGAATAGAAGTAGATCGTAAAAAAGGACCCAAAATTGTCACTGATTTTGACCTCAACATATCTGGAGTAGGCTATGAGAAGTTATCTAATGGACTAGATTTCTATGAATCTAAGGCAGGTACTCAAGAAATAGTAAAAGTTACTTGGGTATTCAAGACCGGTAGAACTTATGAGAAAATAAGATCTAGTGCCAAGGCGGCATTTAAGCTACTGAGAGAAGGGTCCACACGGCATAATGCTGAGGAACTGGCCTATGCGTTTGATTTTTATGGTGCTGATGTCAAGGCTTCTTCTACACTAGAATACTCAACAGTGAGTTTAGTCGTTCTTGACAGGTACTTTGAAAACGTATGGGACAAGTGGTTCCATATGGTTCTCTACCCTTTATATGATGAGATCGAACTAAAAAAGTATAAACATGTAGCCGGACAAAAACTGTCTCAAGCGCTTGCTAAAAACGATGTTACTTCTTATCGTAAAGTGACAGAAGTTATATTCGGCTCACAGCATCCAT
>JALZVB010000008.1 GCA_023300835.1 Saprospiraceae bacterium
CTACAAGTTCATCTTCAACTATTATATCTTGGAAGAAGGCAATAATCACCTCGCCTGCTTTTATATTAGGATGCTTAGAAGTATTATATAGATACTTGGTTATTTCCAACGACACAGCATGACATGAGTCGGGATTCTGGAATATTTCATCGACTTTACAATAGACGTAATTATTCTCGATGTCACCTTCTATACTCTTAAATTGATAAAAGTCTGGATCTTTGAAATTACCTAGGCAATATTTGTGAACAAGATCACCAATCGTATCATCTTCAATAAGTGTAGGTTGTGATGAAAGCTGGAAGTTATCAAAGTCTTCGTGCTTGCCTACATTATGGATAGACACTTCTTCTAATCGTGCATTGACATAGTTAATCATATAGGTTCTGTTTAAATCGACTGCAAAATAAAAAAGTGAATAATCTCTGCGAGATTATTCACTTTTTCTTTACTAACATTTTAGTAACCTAAAATTTCTTTATGAAACAGTAGGTTGCGCTATAGGTGTAATCATAGGCAGATCCATTAAACTAGACTCTTCCTTACTTACACTTAAGAAACCTAAGAATCCACCAGAAGACTTGGCTACATGCTTAGCAAATGAAACATAACTTTTATATAACATATGATTAAAAGGGGACTCAATTAATGGTAAAATTTCATTTAATTGAGATAAGTTATTTGTCAATAACGCCGTTCTTTCTGCAGTTTTTATTGGTGCTGACACCAATATGCTATTGACTTTATCTGTAAACTCTTCACCTACAGAAGCGTAATATTCATTGAGATCTACGGGGGTATTGTAACTTCTTATTTTAGTTAATTTCTGTGCCCAATCCATCTCTTCAGCATCTACATTCCCATCTGCACCAGCAATAAGGACTGTAATCCACGCTATGGCATCTTTAATTATTTGCTGTTGATTATCGCTTAGGTTATTTAATTTCTCCGTCATTTTACAATTAGTAGTTAAAGTTAATCGATGTAATAAGCTATATATAGGAATTAAAAATTTAGTCTACCAGATAAAGAAGGTATTATAGGTAACTGATCTACTCTTTCAAACTGGATTCTATCGAAAAAGAAAATATTATTTCTATCGTAGGCATTTGTTACACTAGCCGTAATTTCTAAGTTAATTCTATCTGTAAAGGTAATTGTCTTCTGAGCAGATAAATCCAATCTGTGGTAATATGGTAATCTGCCACCGTTCCTTTCATCAGAATAAATAATTCCGACTTGATCTGGATTGGCAGTTTCATATTCTGTCCCTACACCTTCTTGGAATGTTTGGGAATTATAGAAACCTTGTGTTTGTGTAAAAGGAAAACCAGAACCCATATTCCATCTAAAACTCAATAGTAGGTCTTTCTTTTCGCCTAAAGTATATGTGGTCAAGAAGTTCACATTGTGTCTTCTATCATATACGGTAGGAAAGGTTTCTTCGCCATCAAAACGATTAACATATCCCAAAGAATATGTTGCCCAAACATACAGTCTAGAGTTCTCATATTTACCTGAAATATCAAGACCATAAGCATCACCTATCTCTGTTGCAAAATCAGCATCATCGTTAAACTCTTTGTTCCTGTTAATAACTACCAATTGCGTAAAATCCTTATAATATCCTTCTAAATTAAGTTGAAAATTAGTACCAATATCTCTTTCTATTCCACCAACAACTTGTCTTGATTTCTGTAATTTAGAATCTACGGCATTACCTTCTAGGTCTTTAAATTGTGTTTCTGGACTTGACAAAAACCCATTGAATAGGTTTACGACATCTCGTTCATTAGATGTAGAGATAATGTTCTGAGAGTATATTCCAGCTCCCATTTTAAATCGGGTAGCATCGTTAATATTCCACTTCAATCCTAATCGAGGCTCTGGTGAGAAATCACTTTGCGATGCATAATACTGTAATCTGAAACCAGGCTCAATCACCAATTTATCCCATGATCTTCTGAACTTTAGAAAACCAGAAATCTCTGTAGTGTTTTGATCTTCGCTTAGTTGTAATCCAAATGGGTTGGTAAATTCAAACTCTGTACTTACACTTTTTACTTCTACTCCATATTTAAAAGCAGACTCATTAGTTATATAATTGAAATCTAGCCCAATCTGTGCTTCTCTTATAGAACTCCTTCTAGGCGTATTATCTGTCTCAATAATAGCTATATCATAAGTAGAAAGTCCTACAATTCCATTCATCGTAAGCTCACTAGCTGTAGGTAATAAGTTGAATGTAAGACCACCCCCTTTATTCCCCCAATTAATCTTCGACACCAATGGGTTATCAAATTTATCACTAAAGTTAAATCCAAAAAAGTTGAATTTACTACCGTTAGCAGTTATGTAAGATAGTTTTCCATAAGAATCTTGAAACTGAAAAGGTAAGCCTATAGAATCATTATCTACAGCATAGCCATATAACGTCTTGGAAGTATGATCAATTATTGACCTTTTGCTGGTTAATACAAACGAGAGACTATTGCCACTGTCACCTTGCTTAATCAATGGACCATCTAATACGGCTTTTACCATAAATGGACTAATAGAAGCTTGTCCACCTAAATGTTTTCTATTTCCTTCTTTAGTATTGATATCAACTACTGCTGATATCCTTCCACCATGCTCAGCATTGAATCCCCCAGTGAGAACATCTACACTTCTAATGATTTCTGTCTCAAATGTCGAATAAAAACCTATTGAGTGAAAAGGATTATATATCGTAAGTCCGTCTAGTAATATTTTATTCTGCACTGGTGAGCCACCTCTAATATATAATTGACCACCTTGATCACCAGTACTTATGATACCTGGTAATACTTGCAGATATTGGATAATATCTGCATCACCACCTGTAGATGGGAGTGCTTTGATTTGTTTTTGAGTTACCTGTAGTTTAGAAATGCTTACTTCTGCTCTGGCTTGTTCTCGTTCTGCTGATATATCTATTACCCCAAGGTTAATACCTCCTGATTTCAAGTCAATTTGGTAGTAGTTGATTTTAAATGGTTTGACTTCAACTTCTTGCGTAAAATTATCATATCCTAGGTAACTCACCTCGATATTATAAACGCCTACGGGTACATCACTGAATGTATAGAAACCATTGTCATCAGAATTGGTTCCAAAATTTGTTCCTACAATGAAGATATTTGCAAAGATTACAGGCTCTCCAGACGCATCATCATAGATATGGCCTCTTATAGATCCTGTCTGTGCATACGCAAATTGCAATGAGAAAAAGGCAATGAAAAAGTATAATAATCGTGATAAACGCATAGTTTATATTAAATATTAGAGATCCTGAGTTAAACAATACAGGGTTTTTACAATGCGCAAAAATAAACTTATTTACGTAGATCAGGATATTTTTCGTTGATCAACTGCGACAATACGCTAGAAATAAGTCTAGTTTTCTCAGTTGTAGATATCTATGTTATAAAAGCTATTTATAGTAGATTTAAGATGATCTTCCATAACGTTGTTCTTTCTGATACGATAGGGTTTATATTCGTGATAACAAACGTCTTTTTAAGCGTATTTACTACTTTACAAATAGAATATTTTGAAAAAATCACACATAGCTCTAATAATACTGGTACTCATTCAATTTATTCAAATTGATAAGTCTAATACTCCCATTGATCCCCAAAAGGACTTTTTTACCACCACTAATCTAAGTACTGACGCTATTTCATTGATAAAGGACGCCTGTCAAGATTGCCACAGCGAGAGTACAACTTACCCGTGGTACTCATATGTTCAACCTGTAGGATGGTTTCTCAGGAGCCATACTAGAGGAGGCAAACAAAAACTTAATTTTTCTACCTGGAATTCTATCTCTGCTGATAGGCAAAGACATATTATGGAAGAATGTATAGAAGTTATCAATGAGAAAAGAATGCCTATGAAATCTTATACTTTTCTGCACCCAAAAGCAAAATTAACAGATACTCAACGCAGTGAATTGGTTGCGTTCTTTGAGAGTCAACTTTAGATGACAACGGTGCCCCCCCATATACATAAAGTAGAACTAGGTCCCTAGAGGGTGGTAGATACCCTATGTTTTTATTTTAGAAATAGACCCTATTGTGTCAAAGAAAGGAAGCATGACGGATTAATCAATGATTTGATTTATGTATGGGATATCAGGTAAATTCAAATCCATCTTTATCTTTAAGAAAAGGAAGACTTCTTCTTATACTTTCTAACTTTTCATTATCAAGCTTAACATTTATTATGCCTTGTTTGCCTACAAGTCTTTCCATAAGCGCCCCATCAGGAGCAATAACGGCAGAATGTCCACTATAGCTATTCTTCCAAGCATCCATCCCGTAACAATTTACCCCGATTACATAGGCTTGATTTTCTACAGCACGTGCTTGGAGTAGTATGTCCCAGTGTGGAATTCGTTTATCGGGCCAATTGGCACAGAACAGTAGAATGTCATAATTTTCTGTA
>JALZVB010000009.1 GCA_023300835.1 Saprospiraceae bacterium
GGATGTCAGTCAGAACAAGAATTTAGAATCATGTTTAAGTTCGTTCCTGAAAGTTACTATTTGCCCAATATTATCAGTAATAATGCCTTAGTAGATAGGAATAAGGTATTATTTCTGCAGACCAATGATGAGGCTCTTAATGACGTAACATACAATATGTCTGTATATGACAGATGGGGTAGCCTAGAGTTTGAAGGGAGTAATCTTAATATAAACGATCCAGAAACAGGGTGGGAACCGTTCAACCATTTATCTGGTGTATACACTTATCTTATTGAGATAAATGAGTTTTTTGAAAGTAAACTTATAGCTGGGCAAGTTACGCTAGCCCTATAGATCAACCAATTCAAATATTATATCAAGTTTCATTACCTATAAAGTCACAGATAGTTATAATTTTCCATCGTGGAAAATATAGATTCTGTAGTCCTTAATTTTGATGCCTCTAGTGTACAACTGATGAACGTTGCACTGGCGTTTATCATGTTAGGCATAGCGCTAGATCTTTCTATAGATAAGTTTAAGCTGGTTTTTCAACATCCTAAGGCCCTAATAACAGGGTTATTTGCACAGTTGTTATTACTACCATTACTGACATTTATACTGATATGGGTAATGCAACCTCAACCTAGTCTTGCTTTGGGAATGATGTTAGTCGCCTCTTGTCCTGGTGGTAATATTTCCAATTTCATTAGTTCACTATCTCGGGCCAATGTAGCCCTTTCTATCGCGATGACAACCATTTCTAGCTTAGCGGCAGTAGTTTTTACCCCTATTAACTTTGCACTTTATGGTAATATGTATGAGCCTACGCAACTTATATTAAGAGAGATAAGTTTGGATTGGTTCTCTGTAGTAAGGACGATATTTATGATTATAATTATGCCCATCATAGTAGGGTTATTATTCAAAAGAATATATCCTAAATTAGCAGTTAAGATGGCTAGAAAGTTTGAAGTACTTTCTATGATGCTGTTTATGGCCATCGTATTGGTTGTTTTGTTTTCTAACCTAGACTATTTTATTCAATGCATTTCTGCCGTATTCCTATTAGTGTTATTACATAACGGTACAGCTCTTTTTACAGGTTATATGTCTGGCGTTGTGGCACAGCTTGATTGGGCAGAACGGAAATCACTTATTATTGAGACAGGAATTCAAAACTCTGGATTGGGGTTGATTATAATTTTTAATTTTTTTGATGGACTTGGAGGTATGGCAATTATTACGGCATGGTGGGGTATATGGCATATGATTTCAGGATTCACAATAGCAAATTTACTTAGAAGAGTATGAAGGCAATAATATATTATACATCTAAAACATTGGCTCACATAGCCGTTAAATTTTACTATAGTAAAATAGAAATTAACGGTCAAGAAAATATACCCAAGAAAGGTCCATATATATACGCCATTAATCATCAGAATGCCTTTTTAGATGCTGTTATTGTAGGTAGTAGAGACAGAACACATACTTACTTTATGACCAGATCAGATATATTCAAACCACCATTTGATTATATCTTGCGTGCCATGAAAATGATGCCGATCTATAGAATTAGAGATGGCTATAAGAACTTGAGTAAAAACGATGAGGTATTTGATGAGGTTACTAACATTTTGGATAATGATAATGCGATTCTTATATTCCCAGAAGGGAACCATGGAGAGGAATATTACCTCAGAACACTTACCAAAGGAATCTCTAGATTGGCGATTAAGAGTCAATTGAAAATGGATAAGGAGATTAAGATAATCCCAGTCGGCCTTAATTACTTTGATCACTATAACTCAGGACATAAACTAATAATCAATTATGGCCCTGAGTTGAATGTAAAGGACTTTCTATCTGCTTATGACGAACATCCACATCAAGGACTTCTCAAGATCACAAAGGCTATCTCAGAGGCTATGAAGCCTACACTTGTCATTGAAGATAATACGGAAGAATACCCAGCCCAAAAGAAAGTCTTTCATTTATCTAATGAGAAATACAATTTCTCAGAACTCAAATCAAATATTGATAATAGTGATTTTCAAAAAGATAAGTCACCTAATGTCTTTTTCAGGTACTTAGCTAATGGGATCGCTGTACTTAATTGGCCTTTCCTTGCATTGTGTAGATATATACTCAATAATAAAGTAAAGCAGCCTATTTTTCATAGCTCACTGAAGTTAGCATTTATGATATACTTGTTTCCACTGTGGCTATTGTTCAGTTTTACTATTGTAAGTCTCTTAGGAGGTGCTAAACTAGGCTTTAGCGTAATAGTAGTTCAGTTGGTCACTTTGTGGCTCAGAAGGGTAGTAGGTAAGTATAGTCACTGATATTTAGATAGAGATAAGGTGTATGAATTTTGCTAACGACTTATGTTGTTATATAAGTGTAAGCTAACGTTGCTTAGAGTTATTCAATAAGGAGAAAGTAAAGTTGCAATCGTTAACCGAGGCCAAATTGTGCTTCTAAATGTTATACCATTTACGTTTAGGATATCACTTATGTTTTCAATTAAATTAGCCTAGCTCTACGTTGAAAATACTCGTTATAGTTATCGCTAAGCCTTCAAATCAATTATTGAAGATCTATAGTGATTTGTGGTTCAAAAAAAATGGCCCCTTGAAGTGACGAAACTTCAAGAGACCTGCCTTATTCAAAGAGTAGCCCGTACAATGTCGACCAACTCTTTGATCATTAGAACATATATTCTAACAATACTAGTGAAGCAATAACAATGCCAAGTGGCTTAAAAAATACAACTTGTATTAGGCAATTAATGAGAAATATATTGGTTGATTAGAAAGGAGATCTAACTAAATGTTCTAAAATATAAGGCATAAAAAAGCCACATAAATGACAAATCACTTATGTGGCAAAAGTAGCCCGTACGGGATTCGAACCCGTGCTACCAGGATGAAAACCTGGCGTCCTAACCCCTAGACGAACGGGCCATTACTTATAATCAGTATCGCTTTTCTATCAAAGCGACGCAAAAATATATATTTATTTGATTACAAGTAACTATTTAGCAATCTATTTTATTTTTATTTTCATATGAGCTTATTTGCTCATAATTAGCCTCGAATTCCATTGATTTCCTTGCTTATCTTCAACAACTAAATTGTAAACACCAGCTGGTCCATCTATAGATATTGTTGTATCACCATTAGTAATATCATTATTGATATATACTAGTTTTCCTATTGTATTATAAATGGTAATAGCAGTGTAGTTGTCAGAATCTAAAGAAACTGTAACAGCGTCTGTAAATGGATTAGGAAATACAGAGATATCATGGTTAGTCAATAGATCTTTTACATCAACACTTCCGTCTTCTTCAATCTTGAATGCATCTATACCAGCTTCTACAAGATGCCCAGGATCAAAATCACTAGCTGTGAAACTAATCGTAAATGGCGTATTCTTGAAATCAATAACATCATCAGTCAGTGAATAAGACAACTCAGACCATAGGCCTATATCTTCGCTTATCTCAATAATTGTGATTGTCGTATCCGCAGTATGTAATTCTACAATAAGGCTATCATTAGTTGCTCCAGCACCACCAGCATTAAAGAAATAACCTTTGAATCTTATAACTGGTTTGGTATAAGTAGTCAGATTGATCTCTGGAGAAGTTAGAACAGTTGAACCATCATCAACATCATCAGTACCTGCACCACCACCACCATTACCTGTGACATAAGCTTGATCGCCTATATCAAATAAATCATCTTGGTTTACATTGCTTAAAGAACCTTGAAATGTTGTTCCTACAGGTGCACCTCTTTCCCAGAAACCTGTTGTAGCTGTATTGGTAACTGTCCATCCTTGATCTAATACAAAGTCATCTTGGTAACCTTGTGAGAGTTCGTATACAAGACCACTTGTATTATCTATAATTGTATCAGAAACAACTAAGTGTAAATATCCCCATGCACCTACAACTCCTGTATATGAGCTTTGGATTGCCGTTACATCAAATATTCCATCAGAATTAGTAACTAATTCTAAGTTCCTTATTCCATCTGAATATTGAACGATTGCGTTAGGTAGTGGAAGTCCGGAACCTGCGTCTAATACAGTTCCAGTTATAGATATAGTCGGTTTTTGTTCTAAAATTACATCTTGAACAGTCGTTTCTCCAGTTGCTAGAGATACACTTATTGTTTGAGATATGTAGTCTGGATGTGAGTATGTAACGTCAAAGTCACCAGATGCAGCAACTCCAGAACCGTATTCTCCCATAGCATCAGACAGAGAATTCACATTAGGTCCTGCTATTGTTATATCAACACCATTAATCGGATTCCCCGTTGTTAGTGAAGAAACATTACCCTCCAAAAAACTAGCTTTTACATATGTTGCATCTATTACTATTAGGCTTCCTCCGCCTCCTACGTCTTCAACATTAGTAGCGATTATTAATCCACTTGGTAACCAAGGGTATACTCCCCAACATCCGTTAAAGCCACCGTCAGGACCTAAGTATGTATCATATTGACCTACCTTAACTAGGTTATCAGGTTTACTAGCATCTGTAATTACAACACCATCTGTGTACCATGATGTAACAAGGAAACCGTCTTTGTAATGAGTATTATGTGGGACAACCCCATTTCCTGCTGTCTCCGAAGGTTGAAAACTATCAACTAATCTAATGTCTGACGGATCAGAGACGTCAAATGCATCAACAAACGCATCTGGTCTTTCATCTGTTGTAAACACATAATTACCATCATCTGATAACCAAGCATTATGTGTAAAGTTACTCGTAGTTGAAGCTGATCCTAGTGGAATAGGGTTAGCCTTATCTGATACATCATATATACTAAGTACACCATTATTGATCTCAGATGCGTACAGTAGATCATTTTTTACAAATACATCATGAGCATATCTGAAATTTTCAGCCCCTAATACTATAGGCTCATTAGGATCAGTTGTTATGTCTAGAATAATTGCACCACCATTACCATTATTACATCCGGCAAGGTAACATACACCGTTTTCATCGATGTATAAGTTGTGACACGTTCTCAATACGTCCACGCTGCCATTTATATCAATAGAAGGTTTCCAGAATGTATGTGTAATGGAGTCAGGTGCATTAGTCATATCTATAATTAATAACCCATCAGTTCCTTGGTCTGTGGTTACATATAAATGCTGATTCCATGATTTAATATCTCTCCATATTGAACTTGCACCTGCTATCATGGCTACTTCGTCAGGAGCTGAAGGATCGTCAAGATTATATATTCTTGTGAAATTCTGCGAACCACATACAGCATACTCTGTGCCATCAGGAGCTACATACCCCCATATATCGTTACCATCTTCTCCAAAAGGTACCTGAGCCACAAGCTCCATGTTAAGATTTTCTTGAGCCATACAGTTAACTGCGGCTAGAAAAAACATAAAAAAGTAAATCTGTTTCATTTAATTAGTTTAGACTGTGAAAATACCATCTTATTTGATTTTCGCAATATTAGATCACTACAGATTGATATGTATGTCTTATAAAATTAATGTTTAGGATGCTGTTATGTGGAATTCCTTAATTTCAATACAGCTTCAAGCTTTATGTGTTCACATTTGAACCAAATTATATAATACAAGCATCTATAGACACAATAAGAATTTCAGACTAGATTTGCCATAGAATTCAATATTAAAAACCACAATAAGATGGAGTTTTATCATAATACAAGATGTTCTAC
>JALZVB010000010.1 GCA_023300835.1 Saprospiraceae bacterium
GTACCATCTACGGTTGTTCCTTCTACAATGGTGTTTATAGTAGATGTTCCTGTAGGAG
The DNA here is from genome assembly GCA_023300835.1 of Saprospiraceae bacterium. Classification (GTDB taxonomy): domain Bacteria; phylum Bacteroidota; class Bacteroidia; order Chitinophagales; family Saprospiraceae; genus RFSX01. The sequence continues at coordinate 59 of JALZVB010000010.1, forward strand.
AACTGGTAGTCGAAGCACTTTTTTTGTTACCGAACATGGTGTAGGTTTGATTATAGAGAGTAAAGAAATTTAAAATAAATAAAAAAAACCTTGATTCGATCACGAACCAAGGTTTTTATAATTTATTTTAAATATTGACTGATTAATCAGTACTTGTTATGTCTTAGAATCTTGGACAATAAACGGATCTTTTCTCTGGACCACATATCAAGTATACAAGAGAAAATTCAAATGCGCCTGTTGCACTAGCCGCTTGTCTCAAATCAGATACAGTCGCATCGTAACTGAAACCAATACCATAGTTACCATAATCAAACCTTGTAGAAAAGATAATGGCATCACTGTGTATTCCGCCACCTTCTTGCGTTCCTAATCTGAACCATGTACCTATCTGCCATGATTGTTTAGCAGATTTAGGCCCTAGTGCAAATCTGAAACTTGTACCTAAGTTTAATTGTTTGTGTTCTCCTTGACTCAAATATACAAACCCTGGAACAAGACTAATATCTTTGTTTAGCTCAAACTCTCCACCACCATGTAATGTAAGTCTACTTGTCAAGTTATCTGTCCCTTGATCTTGAAAGGTAACATTAGGTTGATTCAAGTGATGTAAAGCTAATCCTACATAGTAACTGTTTCTATCATCTAGTGTACTGAAAAACACTACACCAGCAGAAAGGTCACCATGAAGAAAGTCTGTATCGTTAATTAGAACTGGACTTCCTGAACCTGCTGAGAATCCGCCATTACCGTCATGTTGAGAAGGCCATTGAGCACCTGTCAGGTCAACTCTTCTCTGTGTTACACCTGCATCAGCACCGAAAACCAAGTAATGTGCCTTCTTACGGTATCCGCCCATTTTCTTAGCATAAGAAAAAGAAAGTCTTCCTTGTGTAGTTCCAAAGCTTAATTCACCAGCTCTATCTCCCCAGAATGAACCTCCTACACCGAAATAATCTGATCTACCTACAGCGATTTTTTGGTCATAAGACACAGAGTATGTGTTGTATGCATCGCCTTGAAGGACTTGGGACCATTGATTTCTGTAATTCGCAACAACTCTGGTATTACAGTTCATCACACCTGTCAACGCGGGGTTGAGATTAAGTGGTGACATGTAAAATTGAGAAAAGTGAATATCTTGGCCTATCATCACAGTGCTCGCAAGCATAGCAAAAAGTCCGATTATTACGTTTTTAAAAGTATTCATAACCTTATAGTTCTTATTCTTTAAAACCTGAAAGACTAAATTAATATAAATCAGGTAAAATTTATGTAAAAGAAAAGTAGAGGACGAAAAAATAGTTGGTTATTTCCAATATTATACTATCACAAGACAGCTATTGGTAGGATTCCATTACGTAAGAGCAATCTATATGCCAATTATTACTATCTGATAACCTAAATTAACATATTATCACTTTCTTATGGATGATATTAAATTTACCCATGTCTTTTATCACTATCTAGAATGTATCTCATCTATTATAAAACCTATCTTGTAATCAGAAAAACATCGTATTGATTTTCAGAACCCATATCGAGCCACCCAGCTCAACACATTCGATTAGTTACAATGCGGGCCTGTTGTCAATAGGGTCGTGTTTTAGCCAGCATATTGGCAGTAGATTAGGTGCCTTAGGATATAAGGTTTCTTCTAACCCCGCTGGAATTACTTTTAACCCCATAAGCATCTATCATACTATAAAGATGCTTGTAGAAGGAAATGTGTTGCCCCGTGAGGAATTAATAAGAATTGGGGAGAGCTATGGACATTATGATTTCCATAGTGATTTTTCTTCATTGAGTGCTCTAGAATCATTAGATAAGATCAATAATAGTATCACTAGAACTAGAAAACAACTCCCCCTGGTCTCTACTGTGATCATAACCGTAGGAACCGCATATGTATATCGCCTATTAGAAACAAGTCGCGTTGTCAATAATTGTCATAAGCGACCAGGACATCTTTTTTCCAGAGAATTATTAGATGCAGCTACTGTTATTAGTAATCTCTCACAGACTATTGGGCTCTTAAGAGCATATTGTGATAGAGAATTGCATGTTATTCTTACAGTGAGTCCCGTGAGACATATTAAAAATGGCTTAGCAGAAGATAGACGGAGCAAGGCTATCTTACAGGTGGCCGCTCATGAGATTGCAGAAAACCTATCTGGTGTAGAATATTTTCCATCTTACGAGATTATGATTGACGATCTTAGAGACTATAGGTTCTATAAGGAAGATATGATTCATCCATCAGAACTGGCTATTGATTACATATTTGATCTATTTGAGAACTGCTATCTTGATAAAAATGAGGAAGAGATCAGAAGGAAAATAAGGCATCTTAATAAGCGTAGAGCCCATCGACCATTGTTACCACAATCTGATGCCCACCAATCGTTTTTAGAAAAGATAAAACGAGATACTGAAAACATTAAGAAGGATTACCCATTTGTTGACTTGTGACCAGAAAAGATAGAATCACAGCGCTAGGAATGGATAAATAATAGTACCGTATTTTGACAAAGGGAATTTTGTGTCAGAACAAGGCAAAAAACACAGAGACAGCGCTATCACGAGGCTTTTTAACGAAGTTCTGGCGTAAAAGTACCAGTCACAAATCGGGAAGTTACTTTTTAACCATTCCTTTGTCAGGCATAAGTATACAATAGTAATATTTATGTATTTATTTTGGGGCTATGATTAGAAAAACATGGCTTGTAGGACTTGTGTTATTTTTTGCTTTCGCAAAAGCAGATAGCCAATCTGTCAGTTCGGCTCAGCATCTAGCCCATTTACAAGAAGGCACATTACTTGTTCAACTTAATACAGCTAGTGACAAAATAGCTAAGCTTAATAGTTATGGCTATAAAAAAGAAGCGATAAAGGTTGCTGCAGCAGCAGAAAAAGAAAATGCGGATATCATGAAGCAGTTTGACGCCTACTATTTATTTTCTAAATATTGCTTTTATTATTCTGACGACTCTGATAAACTCGTCAAGGAGAATGACTTATCTGTCCTGATTGATTCAGAAGGAAATCCTATTGACCAAAAGAACATGGGTAGTACCTACCTATTATTTTATACTTATCCCCTCAACTCTATAAAGCGAGAGACTAAGTCGTTTATATTAAACAATATCAATGATAATAAGGTGGAACGAATAGAATCGATTGATGTAGGCTATTATAAATCAGGAAATGGATTGAAGTCAGTGTTTAGTAGGCTATTTAACCCTTCCAAAAGTAATATGAACGATCAAGTCAAATACCTGAACAATAAGCTGAGTCTGTTAAGGAAATAAACTGTAGGGAAAATTTAATAGACTAATAAAAGAATTTGGCACTATGTGGCACAAATTTAAACCTAATGAAGTTTGAGGTTGCCTTAGCCAGGTAATCACCTATTTTACAGCAGCGAACATCTGTTGAACCTCAACTAGCGTATACTGACCTATCAAGCCTGTCTGAAAAACATACTCATGCTCACCTTGTATACGTATTGCTCTGAAGTCATAATTGACACGATTGTCAGAGATCTGTTTCTTGTATATAAATCCTCGATCGTCCTCTTCTACAATTTCAGCGAAAAAAGGTCTGAGTTTGACTTCTTCTAATAATTTTGCCTTTAAGACTGCAACATCAGTTGTTGTCACGCTACCTTGCATAATCTGTAGATAGAAGTTGTCATCCGCTTTTATAGTTACATCTTTTACAAACCCTAGATCATCTACTTTGACAACGGGGTTAGTTGTTGTTTTTATCTTGATGGGTAAGCCGTCTTTCATAAGGTCTAGTCCAGCCAATGAACCTGATTTAGCGTTAGGGTCTGATTTGCAAGAAAAAACAACAGCCAATAACACAATACATAACCCTCGGAGCAAATTATTCATAGACATTCTTTATTAAGTAGTGCAAGATACATTTACCTAAACCAATTTTATGAGATAGGTTCAGCTAGATAACGCATATAGGTCATTAACGTTTCTAAATAAATAATTCTTTGATAATTATATAAATGGCCATTATTAATACAAACCACCCAAACATTTTCTTTAGACGCTTGTCATCAATGAATTTATTGAGATAAATACCTATTAATATACCGACCATAGATATGGCTGTAAAACAGAGTAAGAAAACCCAATCAATTTGCATTGTCTGGACATCTCCTATGAAACCTATGAGAGATTTGGCCGCCACAATAATAAGGGAGGTAGCGACGGCTTGTTTCATAGGTAGGTTGATAAAAAGAACCAAAACGGGTACGATAAGGAACCCACCTCCAGCTCCTACACAACCCGTAAGAACGCCTACGATGGCACCTTCCAATAGAATAACAGGATAATTAAACTTGATACCTTCTTGTCCTGCGGTGCTTGCCTTTTTATTCTTTATCATAGAAAACGAAGCCATCAACATGATAACAGCAAACAGAAGCATAATGCCTAAGTCCTTAGTCATAGCAAAGTTTCCTACTGTAAACAGCTCTGGAGGCACACTGGGAATAAGATATCGCCTTGTGAGATAAACGGCTATAAAAGATGGGATCGCAAACACTACTGCGACCTTTATATTTGCATTTCCAGTTTTTATATTACGTAGAGCACCTACCAGTGATGTGGCTCCTACAACAAAAAGTGAATAGCCCGTAGCGGTAACGGGATTGATACCCAATAGATAAACAAAAATAGGAACCGACAAGATAGATCCACCTCCGCCTAATAACCCTAGGGTTATACCTACTACTAGAGCGCCAATATAACCTAAGATTAATTCCATCTATTTGCACAAGTTTACTTCAACTAAAGACCTAATTATCATTGTCTTGCTTTTTCATTACAGACCTTGAATATAGAGAATTACTAGAAAATGAGATTAGGTAAGTTATGTATGTATCATTTAGGGCTGATTATGCACTTAATTAGGCCAATATTAACTTTAAGATGCTGCATAAGATTTTGTTTAGCTCAAGGCGAAAAACGCAGGCATAGCCCCCCATTGCTATGACGAACATTTTCAACGCAGGGATGGGGCTAAGACCATTAAAACACGAACGGCATTCCTGAAGTTAACTTGGGCATTAGGCCATAAAAGCTAGTAGCAAAAGAAAAATGCCTCTACAGATTTAACTATAAAGGCATTTATATCTAGATCCAAATTGTGGAAAGTATTATTTTTTGCTTTCTGTTTCTACTACAGCTTCAGCTTTTTCAGCTTCTGGCTCATCTGCAACCTCCAGATCTTTGTTGAGATAGTGAGCACTAATTTTAGCTGCTATTTCTTCTCTTAACTCTGGGTTATCAACTAAAAACTGTTTAGCACCTTCTCTACCTTGGGCTATTTTGGTTCCTTCGTAACTATACCAAGAGCCTGCTTTACCTACGATGTCAAGATCTGCACCTAGATCAATGATTTCTCCGTTTCTTGAGATACCTTGACCATAAGTAAGGTCAAACATTGCCGTTCTGAATGGGGGAGCCAGTTTATTTTTGACAACCTTTACTTTGGTAGGACTGGCAACCATGTTACCTTCTTTATCTTTTATAATAGATCCAGATTTACGGATGTCTAGTCTTACAGAAGCATAAAACTTAAGGGCATTACCACCGGTAGTAGTCTCTGGATTACCGAACATAACACCAATCTTTTCTCTCAATTGATTGATGAATATGCAGCAACAACCAGTTCTTCCTATTGTTCCTGTCATTTTTCTAAGAGCCTGTGACATAAGCCTAGCTTGAAGACCCATCTTAGAGTCTCCCATTTCTCCTTCTATCTCTGCTCTAGGTGTCAGTGCAGCAACAGAATCTATGACTATAATATCTATGGCTCCTGATCTGATTAAGTGTTCTGCTATTTCAAGTCCTTGCTCACCATTATCTGGCTGAGAAATAAGTAAGTTCTCTGTATCTACACCTAATGCTTCTGCATAACTCTTATCAAAGGCATGTTCAGCATCTATAATGGCTGCAATACCACCCTTCTTCTGACATTCTGCAATCGCATGTATGGCTAATGTTGTTTTACCTGATGATTCAGGACCGTATATTTCAACGACACGGCCACGAGGTAGGCCACCTGTTCCTAATGCAATATCTAAGCCTAGAGAACCTGTGGAAATAGTATCAATAGCGACAACTTGCTTGTCACCTAATTTCATTACAGCACCTTTTCCATAGGTTTTTTCTAGTTTATCGACAGCTAGTGTCAACGCTTTTAATTTTGCTTCTTTTTCTTTGTCCTTACTCATTTTTCGTTCTTTTCTATGTTTTGCAATAGAAATCAAGGTTTTACCTATTGCTTGTATTTATAATATAAAAGTACATTCAATTGTTCTATTGTCCCTCCTTCTGCATATAATTTAATAATCTACATTATAAGAGGTTACATATCATCTTATGTACAAGTACAATATAAAGGACTATTGTGCAGTAGAAGCGCACGGAAAAAACATAGAAGTAAAAATTCATATATGTTGCATCAACATAATATTTGATCTATATTTGCGCTCCCTAACAAAATAGGGTCGCGTGGCCGAGCGGCTAGGCAGTGGTCTGCAAAACCATCTACACCAGTTCGAATCTGGTCGCGACCTCAAGTAAAGCTTCTAACTTTCATTAGTTAGAGGCTTTTTTTAATTTAAGAGACAACAGCATATATCTAGAACCCTTGTTATCTTTAGCACTATGCTTATCATTTAGTAATTAGATAATTAATAAAATATGACCAAAGAATCCGACGCATATATACTAGGTACCGATTTTGACGAATTACAGCGATTGGGATTACAACATCAAGTATGGGCCAGTGAAGCACAATTAGGCTGGAAGAAAGCTGGTTTTACACAGGGTATGACATTGTTAGACCTCGGATGTGGACCTGGTTTCTGTACCAAAGAACTGGCTTACATTGCAGGTAGCAAAGGGAATGTTGTAGGCGTAGATCTATCACAGGGCTATATTGATTATCTCGATACTGTCAAGGAATTGCACCAGCTTAACATTACTACGATGTGTACTGATTTTGACAATATGGAACTAGCGCCTAATAGTATCGACGGCATGTATTGCAGGTGGGCTTTGGCATGGATTCCTAATCCTAAGGAAATTCTTGAGAAAGTATTAAAAGCGCTCAAACCTGGTGGTAAAATGGTGATCCAAGAATATTACGATTGGAGTACGCATCAGACTAAACCCAATCTTCCAGGTCTTGATAAAGCGATAAAAGCTTGTTTAAAGAGTTTTGAAGAGTACAAAGGAGATATAAACATCGGTAACCAAGTAGGAGGAATCCTTAGTGAATTGGGTATGGAAGTAACAAGTCAGCGACCTCTAGCTAAAATGGCTACGCCAAATGACATGACATGGAACTGGCCTAGATCTTTCTACATGACTTACTTTCCTCGATTAGTAGAGATGGGATATTTGACAGAGGAGCAGAAGGAACAGGCTTATCAAGATATGTCAACATTAGAAAAAAATCCTTTGACAACATTGTTTTGTCCGTTTATGATAGAAGTAATAGCAGAGAAGAAATAGTCCAATATTTATTCGTCTGAAGAAAAGCAACATGATTAATACACTAAAGTATTACAGGCGTAAGGTTCAGGGAAATCTGAGAGTTTTAAACCAGAAATTGCAATTCAAAAAGATATCTGTAGGCAAAGATTTCTTTATGATGCGGTATATGTTTATCACTAGTCAACACAGTCTAGTGGCAGGAAACAATGTATATATAGGCTCTAATGCCAACATAGGAGCTAATGTAGTTTTGGGAAATGATATTCTTATTGCTTCTTATGTCGCCTTTGTAGGTGGAGACCACAGAATTGATAATATAGGATCAACACCTATCATGAAGTCGGGGGTTGAACATACAAGAACAACAGTTGTTGATGATAATGTATGGATAGGCCATGGTTGTATAATAATGGCTGGTGTCCACATAGCTGAGGGAGCAGTAATCGCTGCAGGTTCAGTAGTTACAAGGGATGTACCCAGGGATACAATTGTTGCGGGGTCACCTGCAAGAATTTTACGTAAAAGAAAATTAGATTAATACGATTTTAGAGAACTACAAAATTGTGTCTTACAGAGTCAGAATAAAAGACATAAATTTGGTGTTGGAAGCTCTTATTAACAGGAATTATATCATTTAAGATTTAATTTGTCACTATAGATTTAAAAATGAATTTGTTTACGTCAAGGCATGAGCGAAAGGTTTCGTTGTTAAACGAATCGAGTACGAAAGTGCTCGAATAAAGCGAACCACGAAAGTGGGTAGGAGAGCAATAAAACGAAATAGCTATGACGAGTATTTTCAACGCAGAGATAGACACTTTCAATTGAAATATAAGAGACATTCTAAAGCTTATATGATATCAACTCAGAGATTATGGTAGATTCAGTTATAGAAGATTTTAAAAATACTTTCCGCAGGGGAAATATGATTTCAAAAATCATATTGGTCAACGCTATTATATTTATTATTCTTAACCTCATCAAAGTCTTTGCGGGTGGTGCTTCACAAGGAGGCATATTTATAATACTACAAAACAACCTCTCTATTCCGGCTTCACCATCGCAATTACTGCGTCAACCGTGGAGCATATTTACGCATATGTTTACGCATATTGGCTTATGGCATGTTGTGTGGAATATGATTCTACTGTATTGGTTTGGACGTATTGTAGGTGACTTGTTAGGAGATAGGAGAGTACTACCTATTTATGTAATGGGAGGACTTTTTGGCGCATTGATATATATCGTAACAGATCAGTTTTTTCCAGGCGGTTCTGGTGGGAGTAGTTATGCACTAGGTGCTTCTGCAGCTGTTATGGCAATGATATGGACGGCAGCTACAGTATCCCCTGATTACCTCTTGCATCTACTGTTTATAGGAGCTGTAAAACTTAAATATGTGGCCCTTGGATTATTATTTATCGATATAATAGGTACGGCTGGAAATGTCAATACTGGTGGTCATTATGCACATATAGGCGGCGCGATATTCGGTATGTTGTTTGTCTATCTCCTTCATCGTGGAACTGATCTGACAGCACCATTTGCCGATTTCAGAAAGAAGGAAAAGAAACAAGAAATTGAAAAAACACCTAGAAGAATATTCAAGGTTATAAGTAATAACTCGCGATCTGTTAGTCATAGAGCTCCGGAGACACCATATAAGCATCAGGATAAACTAGATGACATTCTAGATAAGATTAATAAAGTAGGGTACGAAGAATTGACTGAAGAGGAAAAAGCGTTTCTATATAATGCTAGTAAAAAGAAATAGTAGTGCACAAGATTTTCTATTTCTTTAATATCCTTGCGGCTATAGCTATCGTGTTTTCTTACATATCACCTTATGTGCCACCTTCTGCTACATGGATCTTTGCGGCGTTTGGTTTAGGGTACCCATTTCTTCTGATAACTAACGTTTTGTTTGTCTTTTATTGGTTGATTTTCAAACCAAAAAATGCGCTGCTTTCCTTATTGTTTATTTGTCTAGGATATAATGCTTTGGTAAAGGCAGTGGGTATAAATCAGGTACAAGAGAACCCCATAGGATTTTCTATTATGACTTTCAATATAGGGAAGACCCGAGTTGAGTTTCATAGAAAGAAAACTAGGGACAAGAAGGTAAGCGCATTCAAGAAATTTATACAGAAAGAACAACCCGATATAATCTGTATCCAAGAAAGATTACTGAATCACTTTAAATATTATGATCAGATTTTTGAGGGTTATAATTTATACCCTTCTGAGGAAGTAGGAACAGCTATTTACAGTAAGTTCCCGGTTATAAAAAGTGGTAACATTCCGTTCAACACTTTTTCACATAACGCCAGTTGGGTTGATGTAGAAATTAAGAAAAAAAAATACCGTGTCTATTGTATGCATCTTAGTTCTAACAGGGTGAGTAATATATTAGATGATGTTTCTGAGATATGGGATGACTCCAAATCTACCTTCAGGAGTTACCATAAACATGCCATAGCTAGAGCTGACCAGCTTGAAAAAGTTATGGCCCATGCCGCTCAATCACCACATCCCGTTATACTTAATGGTGACTTCAATGATGTGCCACAATCTTATGTATATCGCACAATAGCTAAGGAGTATAAAGATGCTTTCATAGAATGTGGAAGAGGATTTGCTCAGACGTATAACTCTAGGTTTATAGGCCTCCGTATTGACTTTACGTTTGTAAGTAATGAGTTGGATGTTGTGGGTCATGATATAGTAGAAAGCGACATTTCTGATCATTACCCAGTTGTTACTAAAATCAGTTACTAATTTATCCTAGTATTAGAATCATATTCTGGTTAATATCTGGTGGTTTTGTTTGTAAACAAAAATCAACTCTCCAAAAAATCAAGTAGGTGCATAAAAAAAGGTAACCATTTCGTCTTAGTTACCTTAGAGAGATTGAGTAAATATTGAGTTATGGTTATTATTCTTCTTTGTAATAATTGATCATGGCTTGTATCTCTTTATTGAGAACCAGTTCTGGCTCAATTTCAAAAATCAAAGTATGTTGATCATAATCTTCTGTCAATGCTTCTTGGAAGGTTGCAAATGCTTCTACCTTTTTATCAGTAAGGAATTGTGCAACAGCTTTACAATACAATAGATCTGCTCCAAAAGTAAAATCATCAGCTTCTTCAAACACAAACAAGGCTTCATCTTTCTTTCCTATTTTTATAAGAAAAGAAATATAGTCTCTCCAGTATATGCTCTGCTCTGGTCCCATTTCTACAGCTTTTCCATAGAAATACTCAGCGTTTTTGTAGCTCCCTACAGCATTATGAGCTTGAGCAATAGCAAGATAGTAGTCTTCACAATTGTCTTCTAGTGTAATAGCTTTATGAAAAGCATTGATAGCTTTATTCCACTTTTCTGCCTTAGAGTAACAGAGGCCTAGTTTATAATAAACTTCATCATTGTAAGGATCAAGCTTAAGTAATTTGTTGAGTAGAATTTTAGATTTGTTGAGATCGTTAAGTTGGAAACGGCATTCAGCCATATTCATAAGGACCTCTTCATTCAGTCCAAAGTTTTCCATGTAAGTCTCATAAATCTTGAGTGCTCTTTCGTATTCTTTTTCTTGTATACAGATGTCTGCACAATCGAGATATCCGTTTTCAAAATTTGTTTCAATGATAAAAGAATATTCAATAGCATCTATTGCTTTTACATACTCACCTTCGGCCGCCTGTGCATGACCTAGGTTATACCAAGCCAAATAACTAAATGGGTTCTCATCTAAAATTGTCTGATGAAAAACAATGCTCTGAGCATAATTCTTGGTCAGTTGTGTAGCAAAGCCAATTCTCTCGAGTGCCTCATCGTTATGGACGTCAGAGATAATAGCTTTTGCTAGATTCTCGTACATGCCATTGTAATCTTGTTGTGCCTCATTGATATATGACTCACTGAGGTACACGTCCGATAGATCACTAGCGGATACATATTTTTTCATGTCCTCCAATAGTTCACGAGCCTGAGAATCCTGACCTTGAAAGGCCAGAATTCTAATCTTCAACAGTAAAATGTCGTGTTCGTAGGGGGAAATTTTTTCTGCTTTGGAAAGAAGTTCTAATGCTTCTTCATGTTGATTGTTCTGAAAAAATAACCTTGCTTTAATTATATAAAAATCTGGGTTATATGCAAAAATTTCTAGAGCGGCATCCGCTACTTCTATGGCCTTTTCAAACTGTAATTCCTCTTCATAATACCTTATGAGTTCCAGGAAAGTTGGGGCAGCATAAACGACACTTTTTCCTTTTTCAAAATTGTATTCAAAATCTGATACAATACTTAGAAAAGAAGTGTCACGTCTTGTTTTTTGTTCCATTAAAAAAGCTAGTTAACGTGGGATTTAATTTCGTCAGTGTAAATATACTGAAATTGATAGCCTACAAAACTTTTTAAAGAAGAAATAAAAGAGTGTGCCACTATTAATAAACAATCATAAGTTATTGATAATCAACAAGGTAAGAACATATAATATAATTGCTAAATGCTTATTCAATTAACAATCAAAGGGTCTATACATTTGCTAAATAACCTTAGTTACGGCAATTTAAATGCACAATTACCGCAAATATTTAGGACTTGCATTATAACTAAATGTCATATTATTGACAATATTATCCCTGATCTAGGTTCACGTAATTTGTTTAATAAGTTATATATGTGATTTATGAGATGTTTTACCATCCAACACTGACTAATTTCTGTAGAAGTTATTTAGCGGACATAATAATATGTAATTAGGTAGAACAAGGTGATGTTGAAAATCAATAGTTGTTTCACTTGTACAGTATATGTATGTACATAGGTTTAGAATTGTGAAGGATTTAATAATACAACAGACTCGTGTGATGTAGGCTTGATGTAACCATGTAATAGACGATGATCCGATAGTGCTATATATTGTGACATAAAAAAAACTTGCTCAGAAGTAACAAACGATGAGATTCAGTTTTATTATTTAAATTCGAGGACTGTAGCTCACTTTAGAGCTGACAATGAAATAAGAAACCCAAATGATGTTCAATATTCTAAAGTCAACTTGCTTGATACTCCTATTGTTAATACTGGCTTCTTGTGGTGCTCAGAAGGAACTCACAGAAAACCAACTATCCTCTACTGTTCTTGATATACCTACATACAATATGACACCATTAGTAAAAGACCTAATGGCTAAAATGACTCTAGCGGATAAAGTGGGAGAAATGACACAACTTAATATTGATATGTTAAGTGTTGGAGAACCTTATAACCTTGTAATACCCAACAAGCTTGATACGGCTAAACTCAGGAATATCCTAGTAGACCTTAAAGTCGGTTCAATATTGAATTGTGGAGGTCATTCTTATACAAGAGCACAATGGAAAAATATCATAACAACTATACAGGATTACGCAGTCAACAAAAAATCAACAGGAATCCCTGTTCTATATGGTGTGGATGCGATACATGGAACTAACTATACACGGGGTGCAACTCTATTTCCACAACAACTAGGTCAAGCTTCTACCTGGAATCCTGAGCTAGCGATAGAATGTGGAGAAGTAACAGCATACGAGACAAGAGCCTCAGGAATTCCTTGGGCTTTTTCTCCAGTTCTGGATATAGGAAGAGATGCAAGATGGCCGAGACTATGGGAAACATACGGAGAAGATCCGTTACTAGCAAAGACCATGGCGACTTCTTATATGTACGGGATGCAAGGAGATGATATTTCAGACCCAGAGAAAGTAGCCACATGTATGAAACACTTCTTAGGTTATAGTGTAACGCTGAGGGGAAAAGATAGAACACAAGCATGGGTGCCTACAAGACAATTATTAGAATACTTTGCACCTACTTTTCAGGCAGCAATTGACGCAGGGGCAAGAACAGTAATGATCAATAGTGGTGAGATGAATGGTATCCCTGTTCATGTCAACAAAGAAATTCTTGTAGACTTATTACGTAATAAGATGGGATTCACAGGTCTAGCGGTTACAGACTGGGAAGATATTGGTTATCTCGTAAGTAGACATAGAGTGGCTAAAGACTTCAAAGAAGCTATAGGTCAAGCCATAAATGCAGGAATCGATATGGCTATGGTGCCATTGGATGCTAGCTTTCCTGTATTGTTAAAAGAACTTGTAGAAGAAGGCGTTGTTCCTATGTCAAGAATAGACGAATCTGTAGCAAGAATCCTATTGGTAAAAGAAGAATTGGGTCTTTTTGAACCTATGAAACCATTGGATACATATACAGAGTTTGCGTCTGCAAAAAGTCAAGCAAGCGCATTAGCTGCAGCCGAAGAAAGCATCATACTTGCTAAAAACGATAACAATATCCTTCCTTTGGATAAAAACAAAAGAATTCTTGTGGTTGGCCCCAATGCAACCTCTCTCAATTCACTTAATGGCGGATGGACAGGAACTTGGCAAGGGACTGATACAACATATAATACGCCGGGCAAAATGACTATTCTAGAAGCCATGCAAGAAGAATTCAGTTCAATTATTACGGCAGAGGCAGGTCAAGAAGTCAGAGCAGCATCTAGAGCAGATGCTATTGTTGTCTGCATAGGAGAAATGCCATACACAGAAAAGCCGGGAGATATAGATGATCTAGATTTGGATGATGACCAAATAGAATTAGTGAAATCCCTGCAAGCAACGGGTAAACCTGTAATATTAGTAGCAGTAGAAGGAAGACCAAGAACTATGAATAGTATAGTTGACGAATCAGCAGCGATATTAGTTGCATTTCTGCCAGGTGACGAAGGTGGTCCAGCTATTGCCAATATATTATCAGGAGACACGAACCCCTCAGGTAGATTCCCTATAACATACCCTAAGTCCTCCAATGACCTCGTAACTTATGACCATAAAGGAACAGATCTCGTACACAGAGACTTTTCTATGGATGCTTTTAATCCACAGTGGGAATTCGGTTATGGATTATCTTATACAACTTATGACTATACTAATCTCATCGTTTTACCTAACCTAAATGGTGGAATTGATGTCTCAGTAACGGTAAGTAACACAGGTACTCAGACAGGAAAAGAAACCGTGCAAGTCTATGTTTCTGATCTTGTAGCCAGTATTACCCCATCTGTAAAACGGCTAAGAGCATTTGAAAAAGTAGAACTCGCTGCAGGTGAATCTCAGACACTTTCTTATTCAATTACCAAAGAAGATCTCTCGTTTGTCGGGAGGGAGAATAAATGGATTTTTGAAAAAGGAGATTTTAAGGTAGCGGTTGCTGGATTGTCGGAAATGATAAGTCTCTAATAGATAACAAAAGTAAAAACTTTTAAAAAAAGAAAGATTCTCGCAAACATATTATGTTTTTTTATAATATGTTGTATGTTTGCTGTCTGAGTTGAAAGACTCCGAACTGTTAAGTAATACCCAATAGGTACTTAACTACAATCACCTGCATAATGATTTGGAACTAGAATCCTACTAAGGAATTTTTCTAGTTTAAAATTATTAAGTGTATTTATATATAACGTCTAGCTGCCAGTCATGGTTAATGAGTTTTAAGAGATATTATCTCTTTATGACTGATGTATGTAACAGACTGGCAAAGAAATTTCTCAACTCCTTTGTAACAAGGCTCCTTAACCTAATTATACAGATAGGTGATAATGCCAATCAAATTGGCATTCCACTTAAAACGTCAGGGACCTTAGTGTATAACAAATTAAGCTTATCACAAGCCCAGATAAGACCTCTTATCCAAAAGCTGTTTAGTCAAAAAACACAGACTATATTTAGTTTTTCAACACTATTACGAGCACCAATATATATAGTTAATAGTCAATGTGTTGTAGGAAGGTACTCATCTATGCATGTAGTAGAGACCTAGCTTTTTCGCCACCCCTTAGAATATAATAAAAAAATAAGCACAAATAGTTTTATTTCATGTATGAATCATTTAGAAAGTGAGCATTGTACTTGAGATGTAAAGTCTAAAAACATAGTATGAACATCAATATTTTAAACAGCCTATTAACCCAGCAAAAGATGAAAAAAATTCTTGTGGGTTTTATTTTTCTATTACTAATATTATGTTTTAACCTAACGCAGGTCGAAGCTCAATGTGGCGAGCCTATACCTACTGGAATCGACCGTTGCAGTAATTGTCCTTCTACAAATGCGGGAGAATTTTGTCCAGGAGAAGGGGGATGCTTTACAGCCTACAACTTATATCCTATCACAACAAATGCAGATGGCTCTCAATGTTATTGTAAACAACATTATTCAGCTCAATGTATTGCATGTCCAGACGACCCATGCGATTTGGAATGTGGTGATAGTGCTATGAACTGTGACGTTTGTCCTTCAAATTGTGTAACACGATATTTTTGCAATCCAAATACATTTATTTGCGAGGCTAATTTAGTAAGTGATCCATCAACAGGGGTAAGTTCTGAATCAAATTGCAACTCATCTTGTTTTGAAAAAAAGTATAAGTGCTCTTTACAAAATTGTTTTGTTAGTGAAGGTGGCCCATACTCAACTATGGATGAATGTACTGAAAATTGTGGACCCTCTATGTATGAATGCAATGGAAGTACTTGTCAAAAAGACAATGCAAATGGAACATATACAACATCTTGGTGTGATAACGCCTGTAGTTCAACTGCCCCGATGTATGAATGCAACGGAAGTACTTGTCAAAGAGACGATACAAACGGTACATATACGAGTTCAACGTGTAATGGAAATTGCAATACATCAACTACTCCGATGTATGAATGTAATGGAAGTATTTGCCAGAGAGACGATACAAACGGTACATATACGAGTTCAACGTGTAATGGAAATTGTAGTACAACTACGGCAAAATATGAATGTAATGGGACTAGTTGTGATAGAGACGATTCAAATGGAAGTTATACAAGTTCGTCATGTAATGGAGTTTGTACTATGACGATAGCTAGTTATAATTGCTCTGGAGGAACTTGTTCAAGCAGTATACTTGGAACTTATTCTTCGTTAAGTGCATGTCAATCTGCCTGTATCGTTCCATGCTCAACAATTCCAACTGCTGTATCATCAAGTCAGACGATATGTGAAGGCGAGACATTTACAAATTTAACAGCGACCGGTGCTACGACCTATCAATGGCAAAGCAGTATAAATAATACGACGTTTACCAATATTGCAGGTGCAACAGCTGTAATATACAATGCACCAGAGACAGCTGGTACAAGATATTATCGAACTATAGGCACAACCTCAGGTTGTACAGGTACATCATCAAGTGTAACCTTGATTATAAATGCAGAACCTACGCCAACGGTAACGACGAGTCAGACGATATGTGAAGGCGAGACATTTACAAACTTAGTAGCGAGTGGATCTACGACCTATCAATGGCAAAGTAGCTTAAATAATACTACGTTTGCGAATATAGCAGGAGCAACAGCTGCAACATACAATGCACCAGAGACAGCTGGTACAAGATATTATCGAGCAATAGGTACGACAAACAGCTGTTCAGGCAGTTCACCAAGTGTGACACTGATAGCAAAAGCTGACCCTACACCAAGTGTATCTGTGGATCAAACGATCTGTATAGGAGATGTATTTACTGATATAGAAGCTAGTGGAGCGACGACGTATCAATGGCAGAGTAGTATGAATAATACAACATTTACGAATGTTGCAGGAGCAACAGCAGCCATATATTCTGCCTCGGATAAAAATATAGGGACAATCTATTACAGAGTAGTAGGGACAGATAATGGCTGTTCGATAAATTCTCCAAGCATAGCACTAGAAGTAGAAGATTGCCCGATATATAGCATAGGCAGTACCGTCTGGTCAGATGTAAATAACAATGGAACATTAGACGCTGGAGAGGAAGCATTAGGAAGTGGAGGCACGATAGGAAAGGAAGTGATTCTATCATTGTATGATGCCATCAACGCTGTATTAGTAAAGACAACGCAGACAGATGCTAATGGCAGTTATTATTTTGGAGAATTGGTTGCAGGAGATTACTATATAGAATTTACGCCACCAATTTCATTGCCCATATCAAGTACAGGATCAAGTGCTGGAGATGACCAGATGGATAATGATGATAATGGAATACAAGAAGATACAGATGGTGATATTGATGGAGTTACAGACGGCTTGATACAATCAGTTGTTATAAATTTATCGTTTGAGGACGAACCCACAAGTGAGCCTGGTATAAATGGAGATAAAGATTCTGTTGAGGACGACAACGGAGACATGACAATAGATTTCGGTTTATATGGTTGTAACGAGACTTTAGAGATATTAGGTCCATCAGAGTTATGTGGAGATGAGGCAGGACAGTTTCAAGTTTCACCACCTTTAATAGGCGCAACATATGTATGGTCAGCTACGGGTAATCCGGCGATAAGTTTTGGTAGTTCAAATAGTGCATCACTACAATATACATGGCCTATAGACGCAGGTAACTTTATAGTTAGTTTAGAAACAATAAGTTCAACAGGATGTATATATCGTAATGATTTTCCAGTAATTGTTAACCAAGGTGTATTTGCAGATGGAGGAGGAAACGTAGATGTATGCCAAGGGGGAGAGATCACCTTGGATGGTAGTAATTCAAGTACAGGAGACACTTATTTATGGACAGTAGTAACAGGAGACATTACGTCAATTGATGGTGGAGGAACAACGACTACGCCTACGATGAGTCCATTGTTTTCTACTCTTTATGAATTGACAGTGACCGACCCTGTCAGTAATTGCTCAAAAGTGAGCCGAGTAGAAGTAGCAATTGATGTAAATAAGAACCCTACCGCAGAGTTGGCGTCAAGTAATAATATATGTGCGGGAACAGAAATAACTTTGGATGGAAGTGGGAGTGCTGCACCATTGTCAGATCCGACATCACCCTTATTATATACTTTCTATGAAGGGTCAGTCCCAACAGGAAATGTTTTGCAAAGTGGATCAACAGATAATATATCGTTAACGCCATTGGTTACGACGGAGTACGCATTAGTGGTAGAGTCGCAGTCTGGATGTTTAGATACTTCGTTAATAACAATGGTAGTCAGACCATGTTTGAGTATAGGAAGTACAGTCTGGTCAGATGATAACAATAATGGCGCGCAAGACTTAGGAGAGGAGTCAATAGGTAGTGGATCTAAGATAGATAAGGCAGTAGTATTAGAATTGTATGATGCGTCTAATGGTGCTTTGATATCGACAACACAGACAGACAGTAATGGAAGTTATTTGTTTGGTGGTTTATTGCCAGGTAATTATTACATAGAATTTACGCCACCGGCATCCTTACCCGTTTCTTCTACAGGTGCTAGAGGCGATGATGGTGTAGACGGCGATGATAATGGGATGCAGAGTGATACAAATGGAGACGGTATAACGGATGGTGTAATTAGTTCACCAATTCTACAATTAGCACTTAACTCAGAACCTACAAATGAACCAGGAAGTAATGGAAATAAGGACGATGGGAACGATGGGAATGGAGACATGACGATTGATTTTGGTTTGGTTCCATTGATGAGTATAGGAAGTACAGTCTGGTCAGATGATAATAACAACGGCGTTCAAGATCCAGGAGAACCTTCATTAGGAAGCGGCAGTTCAGTAGGGAAAAGTGTGGTACTAGAATTATATAATGCAGATACAAACGCTTTAGTAGCTACAACAATTACGGACTCAGAAGGCAGTTATGCGTTTGATAATTTATTGCCAGGCGATTACTATATATCGTTTTTACCACCACCAAGTTTAAGTAAATCATCTACAAGTAACAGCGGAGATGACGGGGTAGATGGTAATGACAATGGGATTCAAGAGGATACAAATGGTGACGGTGTAACAGATGGTACAATAACGTCAGCCACGATAACCTTATCACCAGAGACAGAGCCTAGAAATGAAAGTGGCAAGAATAATGAAAAAGGAACAGCTAAGGATGGCAATGGAGACATGACAATAGATTTTGGGTTAGTGCCTTGCGAGGATGTATCAGGAGAAGTATTTGTAGATGTAAATACAAATGGTTGTAAAGATATTTTAGAGCAGCCTATACCAGGAGTAGAAGTCACTTTATATGTTTGTGCTGCTGCGACAGGACAGGTAAATCCATCAGGAGGTTTTGAATTAGCGACAACAACAACAGATAGTCGAGGCCAATATATATTTGATAATTGCTTAGATCCTGCCTTAGAGTATTATGTTGAATTTGAAATACCATCAGGATATAACATTACAAGTCAAGATGTATGTGGAGATCCAGATGACTCTGATATAAATACACAGAGTAGAACCCGTTGTGTAGATCCATCTACGCCAGAGTCAGATAACTTAGACGCTGGGATTATTCCAGTGATGAGTATAGGAAGTACCGTATGGTCAGATGATGATAACAATGGTGTACAAGACAATGGGGAAACATCATTAGGAAGTGGAACGCTTGCAGGAAAAAGTGTGGTGTTACAATTATACGATGCCATTACTAATGGGCTTATAGCGACAACACGTACAGATAATAACGGGAGTTATTTATTTGCTGGATTAGAACCAGGGAGTTATTACATAGAATTCACACCACCGGCATCATTACCCGTATCATCTACAGGTGTGAGTGATGATGATGGTAAAGATGGTGATGACAATGGTATCCAATTAGATACAGATGGAGATGGTGTATCCGATGGACTTATTATTACTGATATTATATTTTTAATAGGAGGATCAGAACCAGTAGGAGAGCCAGGAAAGAATGGAAACAAAGATTTGGGAGAGGATGCTAATGGCGATATGACAATAGATTTCGGATTAGTTCCGCCAGATGTTCAGATGGCAGGCATGAGTATAGGAAGTACGTTATGGTCAGATGATAACAATAATGGTATACAGGATCCAGGAGAAGAATCCTTAGGAACAGGAAGTAAAGCCGGCAAAAGCGTAAGCTTAGAATTATATAATGCAAGTACCAATGTGTTGGTATCAAGAACCCAGACTGATGCTAACGGGAGTTACTTATTTACAGGCTTAGCAGAAGGGATGTACTATATAGAGTTTACACCACCGTCATCATTGCCTACCTCATCTACAGGTGCAAGTGGTGATGATGGAGTAGACGGAAATGATAATGGGATGCAGCGAGACACGAATGGAGATGGTGTTACGGATGGCATCATAAATTCAAGCATAATAAACTTAGCAGCAGGTACAGAGCCTAGAAACGAATCAGGTGTACATGGGAATAAAGATGCTGGTAATGATGGTAATGGAGATATGACAATAGATTTTGGTTTAGTACCACCATCGACCCCAGTTGTAGAAATGACTATAGGGAGTACGGTCTGGTCAGACGATAATAACAACGGCATTTTCGACATAGGAGAAGAACCCTTAGGGACTGGTAGTAAAGCAGGAAAGAGTGTGATTTTACGATTATACGATGCTTCTAACAATGCATTAGTTGCAACAACCCAAACGGATAATAATGGAAGTTATACGTTTACAGGATTAGAGGAAGGGCAGTATTACCTAGAATTTACGCCACCTGCATCGTTACCTATTTCGTCTACAGGTGTAAGTGGAGATAATGGGATAGATAATAATGATAATGGCATGCAGAGCGATACAAATGGAGATGGTGTTACGGATGGTATTATCAGTTCAAGTATAATCCAATTGGTCGCCAATACAGAACCAACAGGTGAGACAGGGATACATGGTAACAAGGATACTGGTAATGATGCTAATGGGGATATGACAATAGATTTTGGTTTAGTCCCAGCAGCTGTTGCACCAGAAGAATTAAGCATAGGGAGTACGATTTTCTCAGATGACAATGATAATGGGATACAAGATCCAGGAGAAGATTCATTGGGTACAGGAAGTAAGATAGATAAGGCTGTGGTATTAGAATTGTATTCTGCGACAACAGGCTCTTTGGTAGCAACAACGGCGTCAGACGCCAGTGGCAGTTATACTTTTTCTGGTTTGGCAGAAGGGATGTATTATATAGAATTCACACCACCATCAACAAGACCAGTTTCATCTACAGGAACAAGTGGAGATGATGGGGTTGATGGAAATGATAATGGAATGCAAGTGGATACCAATGGAGATGGTGTTACAGATGGTACTATAAGTTCAGGAACGATAAACTTGGTTGCTGGGCAAGAGCCAGTGGGAGAGATAGGTGTTCATGGCAATAAAGATGCCGGCAATGATGCTAATGGAGATATGACAATAGATTTTGGATTAGTACCTATTGGACAATTGCCAGGAAATATTTTTGATTTAGCAATCAAAAAAGAACTAGATCAGCATATCGATATGAATGGTAATGGCTTTAGTAATCCAGGGGATGATTATGTTTTCAAGATCACTTTGTATAACCAAGGAGAAGTAGACGCAAGTAACGTAGAAGTCATAGATTATTTGCCAGAAGGTATGACATTGAGCAGTAGCGATACCAATGGATGGATGTCAACGACAGGAATGTCAGTAACGAAATTTGTATCTGGAGTAGCGGCAGGAAATTCTGTGGAGTTATTTATCAGAGTCAATGTGTCATCAAGTTATTCAGGAAACAGTATAGAAAATGTTGCAGAGATATTAGATGATGGTTCAGGCACAGGAGGCGTAAGTGAAGACATAGATAGTACACCAGATGGAGATCCGTTGGATGATGTAATAGGAGCGGACAATGCTATAGATAATAACAATGGAGATGAAGACGATCATGATCCAGCACTATTGGTGTTTGATTTATACTCAGATTTGTCACTTGAGAAGCGTTTGAGTTCAGGCCAAGGAGGTGTAGTTGAACCAGGCGAACTAGTGAGTTATACAATAGAAGTAACTAACGCAGGAATGATAACTGCTGATAATATAGTATTACGAGATTATGTTCCAACGGGATTAAGTTTTGATCCGCAGCGTAATACTGCATGGCAGATATCAGGCGAATATGCTGAAACTACATTAAGTGTGCAGAATGGATTATTGCCAGCAGGTGGATTGCCACCAGGAAACACTTTCAGTATAATAATTGTATTATCCGTAAATGCGAATGTTCCGCCAGGAAGTATAATTGATAATGAAGCTGAAGTGACAGCGCATACTAATCTGTCAGGAACAGATATGAATGATACGGTGTCTACTAATAATACAGACACAGAGAAGATACAAACGGCAACAACAGACCTGGGAATAGAAAAGATGGTAACGCCAGGGCAGAATATTGAGCCAGGAGATATAGTAGATTTCACAATAACGGTTACCAATCATGGTACGACGACGATAGGAAGTGTATACATCACAGACACATATCCTACCTATTTGACATTAGCAGATGCCAATTGGTTAGCAGGGCCTGTAGCGAATACAGCCACGTTAACAGATATGATAAACTTAGCACCAGGAGCGAGTAAGGACTACCAAGTCAGTTTCCAGTTAAGTATGTATACCCCAGGAATGGTGATGACAAATGAGGTAGAAATCACTATGCTATTTGATAATAATGGAGATTTGATGGAAGATGAGAATCCATCTAATGATGTGGACAATGCTAATATTTCAGTAGCGAGTATTTTGACATATGATATAGAGTTAGAGAAACGGGTAAGTACCAATACCTCTTATCCGCATACATTTGGGAGTACGGTAGAATTTGAAATAGTCATAAGGAATGCTAGTAATGCATCAGTAGCGGATATAGTAATAGAAGATGTCTTAGGAAATGGATATCAATTTAGTCAGAGTCAGAATCCAGGGTGGAGTTATCTACCAGGAAGTGCAAGCACATATACATATGAAATACCATCATTAGCGATGGATACAGAGATAATAATACCGATGTATACGATGATAAAGTCAAATGGGCTTTATGAGAATACAGCAGAGATAATGACTGTGCAGACAGCATTCGGAACACCGTTATTAGATATAGATTCTACGCCAGGAAATCATATGATGGACGAGGATGATATCGATATGGTAGCCTTGACACCTATGGCGCCACTGGGAGCGATAGGAGATAGGGTATGGAAGGATGTAAACGCAGATGGTATACAATCTATCGCAGAACAAAACCTAAATGTTTCTGATCTAAAAGTATCATTGTATAATAGTTCAGGTACTTTGGTAGCGATTGACTATACAGATGGAGATGGTAACTACATGTTTATGGATTTATTTGCTGGTCAGTATTATGTTGGGGTAGAAGTACCAGAAGGCTGTGAATTATCAGAACCATTTAATGGTAACAATGCAAACTCAGATAGTAATATAGACCACTCTAATGGGCCTAACACATCACCTATAATAAATTTAGGTCATGATGAAATAGACAGAAGTATAGACATAGGACTGTTTAGTTGTATAGAATTAGGAGATATAATATGGTATGATAGTAATGGTAATAATGTACAAGATAGTTTTGAAGGTGGAATCAATGGCGTAGTTGTAAAAGTATACAAATATGTAAATGGTCAACCCGTATTGGTAGAACGTACAATTACAGGGCATAAACCAGGAACAGCCTCTGATGATGGATATTGGAAGGTATGTGTAGCGCCTGGAGACTATTATGTTGAGTTTGTTGTGTCAGATAGGTTGAGGTCAGTTGTTCCTGGTATAGGAGGGCAAGATTTTGATAGTAATGTAACTGGGGCAAATGGAACAAATACGACTTCGAGATTTACTATAACAGGTGGAAATCACAGGTGTGATGTAGATGCAGGATTCAGATTATCTACTTTTGCAAGAAGTGAAGAGATTCAATTTTCAGCGACAGCGCAGAAAGGTGGTTTGTTGATAACGGAGATACAGGGGCTACATAAAAAAAGCTATAATGAGATAACGTGGTCAGCGATACATGAAGGAGAAGGTAAGCACTATGTAATAGAAAAAGAAAGTAGTAACGGAGAATACGTAAGTATAGCTAAGATATTATCGAAAGATGTCGCCTCAGAAGAAAAGGGCTATAGTTATCAAGATTATGATTACAATGCCGGTAATAACAAGTACAGAGTTTTTATTGTCGACGACATAGATAATTCTATAGAAATTGGTCAACAAGAAGTTCTTGTGCCAGAAACAAATAAGACAAGAGTTGTCAAGTTGTATCCTACTGTAACATCAGGAGATGTGAATCTACAGATAGAAACCCAAGAAGTTACACGAGTAATAGCCTCCGTATATACAATTAATGGAGAACAAGTCGGATCGACAGAAGTAGATAACTATGTTGATGGCGTAGAGATATTCACAATAGAAACAACAACACTAACTCCAGGCTTATATAATGTAAGAGTAATAATAGGTAACGAGGTTATAAATAAGAAATTGATTAAGGTCTATAACTAACAAATTAAAACCTATAAACACATCAGAAAAGAGCCCAACCTTAAAAAAGTTAGGGCTCTTTTTAGTTAAAATGCAATTTTATATATTATGTTATTGTTTAATGTGTTATTTTTGTAATCCTTCCTCGAATTTTGATTCGACCTGCAGCTCTTAATTTCTAAGGCTGTAAAAATGCTATTGTATATATACCAATGATTAGTCTTCGGACTATAAACAATCTTGCTTGCTATTTCTAGACCTTAACCTCAATTAGTAATAGCATACAATATTTGTAATTATATGAAATCAAGGTGATTTACTGACGGAATATTTTTTCTTTTAGCTATTAGCTAAAAGGATTTATTTTTTAGAAAAAATGAAACTGATTTTTTTTGCTTAAGAATCGAGAAACTTTATAATGAAAAATTATTTTACTTTATCCTTATTATTACTTTTCCTGAGTGGCATCGTGTATGGTCAAGACTGCGGGGGTGGTCTAAGTGTTGGTGATAACTGCGTCTCTTTTTCCCCGGGAACCAGCTCTGATGGTACAATTGATGCGAGTTGTAATTGCATTGGTACCTGTTTTCACTCTGACCAAAATGTTCCTTGTGAAGAAAATGGTGTTACAGGAGTTTGGCATAAATGTGCTTGCATACCTGACTCTGGTTGTCAAAATACACCAGCCTCATGTAACGATCAGAATTCTAATACAACAGAAACAGTTGATGCAAATTGTAATTGTGTTCATACATGTAATATTACGGCTGCAAATTGTAGCGACAATGACCCTAGTACGGCAGATTCCGTAGGTCCAGGCTGTTTCTGTGTACATGAGCCGATACCAACATGTACACTGACATTAGCGACATGTCCAGATGACAGTAACCCAGCGACATTCAAAACATTTGATGCGGCGAATTGTGAGTGCGGTCAA
>JALZVB010000011.1 GCA_023300835.1 Saprospiraceae bacterium
AGGTCATGTTGACCGACACTTGTTATGCGTCTTGCCTCTGGCAATTGATGGTAGGTATTCAAAGAAAAAAAGCGACTAGGTCAAGGAGATCTAGTCGCTTTTGTTATGTAAAATGATAAAAAAGGTATTAAAAAAGCCTCGTCCTATGGACGGGGCTTTTACATTAAGCTAATCTTAGCCGCTTTAATAAAATGGTCAACAGTCATCAAAATACTCTCTTTTTCTTTTTGCGGTAAATTAAGAATATCCTGTAGTCGTTTTAACATTTTAGGGTCTTTAAATAAATCGACTTTATCTGTCTCTCCTAAAAGATAGCCTACAGTTGTATCTAAAATCTTTGCCAGTTTCTTAGCTGCTTCAATGGATGGTATCATCTCGTCTCGTTCATACTTACCAATAGTTGTATGAGAAGTCTTAAAAATCTTAGCAAGTTCTTTCTGGGAAAGACTTTTTGCTTTTCTACATTCTGTTAATTTTTTACCGAAAGTACTCATATATACATCTTATTATGGTTAGATAAACCACTATTACAGGTTTTTAAACAAAGATAAGCACATAAAAGTATTTATGAAGATATAAAAATGTTGTTTCTGTAAATATAATTGTGTTTCTTTGCACCTAATAATGTGTACTATTAAGTTTTCCAACTTTAACACTTTTTCTTTTAATTGAAAAGTCTTGTATTAGATGAGCTTCAATTAAAAACAAAAAACAGGCAGCCAATGAGCATCCAAGAAACCAAAGGTTCGTGAGATACCATTAAAATAAAGTAATGACAATCGAACAAATAAAAGCGGCGCTGACAATAGAGCAAGTCTTGAGTCATTACGGATTAAAGACAAATAGCCGAGGGATGCTTAACTGCCCCTTTCACAAAGACCGCAAGGCAAGCATGAAAATCTACACCGAAACGAATACGGTTTATTGTTTTGCGGGTGGCTGTATCGGATCAGTAGATGCCATAGATTTTATACTGCAGATGGACAAGAGCAACAAACACCAAGCCTTAGTAAAAGCCAAGCAGCTGCTTGGTGCATCTATACCAACAAGAAAAATGAGTGTATCAAAAAGTAAAGCAGCGACGAGCAAGACGGCAAAAAATAACCTAGCCCAATTATTTACAAGCTATCAAAATGCGCTAAAAAAACATCCAGCGTCAAAGGCCTATTGCAAGGATCGTTGTTTAGAGTGGGAGGAATTAGAGGTAGGTTATAAAAGCCGAACGGCCAATGAAAAGTGGGGACGAGGCTGTTTGATCTTTCCATTAAAAAATGCGGGCGGACAAATCGTTAGTCTATACGGCAGAAGCATTAAAGGGAATAATCACTATTACGGGGCAGGTCGGAATGGCTTATATCCTGCTTATCCAAATGCCAAAACCAAACGCCTATTACTCACCGAAAGTATTATAGATGCTGCGTCCTTATTACAACAAAAAGCGATTAGAGCAGACCATCATATTTTAGCTTTATATGGTACGAACGGTTTAACTGCAGAACATATCAACGCTATACAAGGTTTATCCGATTTAGAAGAAATTACTTTTTTCTTAGACGGCGATGCAGCAGGTAGTACAGCTGTACAAGAGTATACCAAGCAGCTAAAAGCACTACTCCCCAAAGTACGATTTATGAATATTACGGCATTAGAAGAAGAGGATGTGAATAGTATTTTACAAGCGCATGATCCTAGTATATTAGTGGATATGGTTGCCAGCCGTAGGCAAATCTCAAATCACAAAATCCAAATTACAAATGCCAATACTCAAAATACAAATCACAATACTCAAATTACAAATACCAAAATCCAAATACCAAGTGCGCAACTAGATACTAGCAATCCTGATTATTTGAGTTATCTGAATAAAGGCATCCGATACACTTTAATGGGTGGTTTATCTTTACAAGAAATGGATCGGATGCGAGTGACTTTACGCATCCATGCCGAGCCATTAGTCAATCCATTATATAGCCTTCGACATAGTTTAGATTTATACAATGACGATCATTTACAAAAGCTCTGTCGCAAAGCCGCCGAGCGATTAGAGTTGAGCAGTTCTTTAATCTTGAGTGGCCTATGCGAGTTGGTACATGCTTTAGAAAACTACCGAATGCAAGCCCAGCAACAACGCATAGAACCGACTTTAAATAAAAGACTTTTGACAGCAGATCGAGCGAAAAAAGCAAAAGCCTGGTTAACAAAATCGAAGTTGTTAAAACGCACCAACGAGGCAATAGCCGCCACCGGAATCGTGGGCGAACAAAACAACCGCTTACTAGTTTATTTATGTTTTACCTCCCGACTCACCAAACATCCTTTACATGTGATTACGCTTGGCCCATCTGGAAGTGGGAAGACTTATTTACAAGAAAAACTAGCAGAGTTAATCCCTGAAGAAGAAGTCTTACAATTTACGACGAGTACCGAAAATGCGATGTATTATTTTGAAAGTGGCGACCTACAAAATAAGCTCGTATTGTGTGAAGATTTAGACGGCGCAGAAGGCGTATTATATACCTTGCGAGAACTCATGAGTAAAGATATGATTAGCAAAATCGTGACGAGAAAAGATAGTAAAGGGAATATGAAAACGGAGCGGATCTTAGTCAAAGGCCCAATCGTTTTAGCAGCTACAACCACACGAGATCGTCTATATGAAGACAATGCGAATAGAGCTTTATTAATCAGTCCAGACTTTAGTGCGACCCAAGCCGAACGGATCCAGGACTACCAAAGAAAACTCTCCGCAGGTACGGTAAACAAGACACTAGAAAATAAGTGGAAGGAATTTTTTAAAGATGTACAAAGTGTGCTAAAACCAATCGAAGTGCGCAATCCATATGCAGAACAATTACGCATCCCGAAGACTTGTTTTAAGCCGCTTCGGACAAATGCACATTATCTGCATTTTATAGAAGTGGTGACTTTTTATCATCAATACCAACGGGAAATAAAAACTTG
>JALZVB010000012.1 GCA_023300835.1 Saprospiraceae bacterium
AGTTCGACGATAATTATATTGCTCTGAATGTCAACACCATTGAATGGTTCGTCGAGAATATAGACTTCATTTTTTTGTAAAATTACTGACATCAGGGCAAGCTTCTTTTTCATCCCAGTAGAATAATTTTCTGCATACTCATCTAGAGGAAGATCAAATATGTTTTGAGCTTTAAAATTATCAGTTGTGATGTCTCTTGCTATACATAGCAACTTTAAGTATTCCCAGCCTGTGATTCTTGATATGAATGTGGGATTGGTTTCGAGTAATCCTAGATGATTTTTCAAATCGTCATAGGCTGATACAATATCGCCTTGATAACTTTCTAGACCTGCTAAACATCTGAATAACGTCGTCTTACCTGCTCCATTTTTGCCTACGATGCCATATACTTTGCCAGGTGATAATTCTAGATTGATATCGTGTAATACTTTATTATTTCCGTATGATTTGCTCAGGTTCTTTATTGTAATCATTAGATAATTGTTGATAATTTGATTAATGATTTTTTATAGAATACGGGAATAGCGATTAACAATAATGGAGGGAATAATACACTGGCTACTAAGAGGATACCAGCTGGTATATTCATCTCATTAGGATAATTAGAGTACTTGGCTAATAAGGCAGTTGCAATGATTACATAACCTAATAATAATATCGTAATAGTTACATCTATCTTCTCTGGGAAAGATATAAAAAGAGCTATCACCATTGGGATACTCACTATAGTAGCGCCAATGAATATGGTTACTAGTTTCTTAAGCAAGAACTGCCTTGTAGTGCTTGAATATATCCAGACGTAATACTTTTCTTCCGTTTTATTATAATAGGCCATCATTAATACATACAAGAAACCAAGCGTGACAACGCCTAGGTTATAGTTATTAACTTGAATCGCTTTGATGACCAGAAAATACAGTAAAACGATAAGTAAAATTGTCTTTCTGAAGCCCACAATATATTCAAAAGGTAACTTCCTGAATGGGGTAGGGATAACACTATTCCAGTTCTTATTAAAACTAAAAGTAGCGATGGCTATGGCCAATCCCAATAA
Organism: Saprospiraceae bacterium; assembly: GCA_023300835.1. Lineage (GTDB taxonomy): Bacteria > Bacteroidota > Bacteroidia > Chitinophagales > Saprospiraceae > RFSX01. The sequence continues at coordinate 1,058 of JALZVB010000012.1, forward strand.
ACCAAAAGCTATTATATATTCTTTCTGGTAAATTAAAAATAGAACAAATGGTAAAGCGAGTAACCCATTTTCTATCAAGCGGATCCTTAGGTATTCTATCTTTTTGAAGATGGTTTTTAATCTTGTCGTACGTCCATTTTCTCCAATATTAAAAAGAAATGATAGGCCTATGGCTGGATAAATCCATTTGGCATAATCTGTCTTCAAAAATATCATGATAGAGAATAACAGAAAAATACCGATTATAGAAATCAAACCGAGTAAGGGAATGATACCCACTTCATCAAGCCAACGATTAAGTCTTTTGTATTGTAAAGAGAAATAGTATTTCAACGTAATAGTAATTAGGATTTATTTAGAGCACGAATCTCTGCATTAACTGTAATTCTACAATAGAATTTCGACGTAAGTCAGACTTTATTTGTCGTAGAGTGAAGAGGACAAGATGATATGAAAATATACATTCAATCAATTGAAAGATTCAACTATATTGACAAAATGTCTAACATTTTAATAATACAAATATTAGCCTTGCTTGGCATTACCCAAATGTATAAGTGTAACTCCCTTTTTTCTTTTTCTTCTGAGCGGTAGCTAAGCGCTTAGCTTTAGAGGGGACAATGGTATACCTGATGTGGCTCTTGAGCTGTAAGGTGGCATTGGCATTCATGGTCTGTTTTTGTCTAACAGGATTGGTATATGACGGTGGGACTGGAGTAACTGGTTTTTGTGTCGGCAGCTTGAAATTTATTTGAGTTTTTTGATTGAACGTAACTCTCAGTTTCCTTGGGCCTTTAGGAATATCAAATATGAGTAGCTTTATTATTCTTTCGGCTTCTTCATTACATCCATGACCTATGCCTTTCAGGACTTTAGTTTCTGTTACATTGCCTTTGTAGTCAATGGTATACGTGAGGAAAACGGTTCCTTCTATTTTATTATCTAGTGCTTCTTGAGGATACTTTATATTTTCAGTGATGAATTTTTTGAACGCAGCAGTACCACCTGGATATACCGGCTTCTTTACAAAACTGCCATCTTTTCTCTCCTTACTCATAGTAAACTGTGTTTGAGCTTCAATTTCATTGATTTAAGGGTAATAATCAAATTATTGCAAATGATAATGTATTCTATCTGTAATCGACTACAATTAAATTGAAAGTAATGAATGAGTTTTTAAAAACTTAAAATTCAATAGATGAGACTGAAGAGGCCTCCACTCCTGCGTCGGTCGACATTAAAAGCAGTAAAAATGACTTTCTAGATAAGTACAACAAACATTGCTCATAGAATACCTTTGCGACTGGGTAGACATATCATGATTCAGATCACATGGGCTATAATATAAGGGTACATCTATTAACTATATTCTTGGCTGACCATAAAATTGAAAATTTTCCTGAGCGATTAGAAAGAATTTATAATTCGTTGTTCTTCAGTCGTTTAGCTATGGCTAAACTTCTTCTTCA
>JALZVB010000013.1 GCA_023300835.1 Saprospiraceae bacterium
ATGAGTTGGTAAGTGAAACAATATGTAGAGGTGAATTTTATACTTATGAAGGCGTAACGTATATGGACTCAGGAGAGTATACATTAGATATGGTCGACGAAAACGGTTGTAATTACAATGTCATATTAAATATATCTATAGAAGAATGTGTAGCGGCTTGTTCAACGATAGAACATGCAATAAAAGAAATACAATTTTGCCCAGTTATCATATATAATATAACGGATAGTGCTTCACCAGAGACAAACGGTAGTTTTGAGATTATAACAAATGAAGCAGCAGAGATAGGATTGGCGCCATGTATGGGTGGAATATTATATAATGGAACAGATATAACAACAGCTATAGAATTAATTGGATCAGTGACTGAATTTGGAACATACGCATGGATCTGTTTTGATAATGACGGTTGTGCTACAGATATATATCCACTAGAAGTTAAGTCAGGGGATTGCGAAGAGAATGTAGGATTGAGCTTAGAGAAGACAGCATCAGCAACTTGTGTCTGTCCTGGAAGTATAGTGGATTACAATTTGAAGATAGGAATGATAGGGGGAGTTTCAGGAATGGAAATTAGAAATGTAGAAATCAAAGAAACTCAGTTGTCAAGTATTCTAGAAATAACAAGTACATCATTTGATAATAGTAGTGATGCAGGAAATGATGCTGTAATGAGTTATATTGATACAGATGGAGATGGAATATCAGAAGAAGAATTTGTATTTAACTATTCACAAGGCTTAAATACAACTACGACAGGAGATATAACAGGTACGGCTATTTTATACTACAAGGATCAACAAGTTTCAGTAATTAAAAAGGAGAGTTTTTTAATAGTAGAAGCTAAAGATGAATGTTGTATTTCAGGGCTGTGTAATATTTTAGTTAGTTCAGATGAAATAGTAAATGAAAATTGCCAAGGCAATGATGGTTTAATAAACATAACAGTTGAAGGTGGTATAGCACCGTTTGAATATTTATGGAGTAACGGAAGTGATAATGAGGACTTGTCTAATTTACCAGCGGGTACTTATGAAGTTACAATTACAGATTCTGAAGAATGTGCTGTGTCCTCTATTTTTACGGTAGGATTAACACCGTGTATATTAGGTCAGCTTGGAGATGTAATTTGGGCTGACAGCAACGCAGATGGTATACAAAATGATAATGAAGAGGGCATAGAAAATGCAGAAGTCAGACTACTAGATAGCAATGGTGTTTTGTTAGCAAGCCAACAGACTGATTCAAATGGTAACTATAGATTTATAGATTTATTTGAAGGGAATTATAGTATTGAAATAATATTACCAACTACACGTATAGGTTATATAAAGACATTTGATGGACGAGGGTCACTAGATACAGATAGTGATGTTAAATCTACTAATGGAAATGCGCATATGTCCAATCCTATATATTTAGGAGAAGGAGAGGTGAACCTAGATGTTGATGGAGGTTTTTATTTAGGAAACAAGATAGGAAATCAAGTATGGTTTGAAGGCTCATCTCCATCATCAGGGGTTAATGTATTTGATCTTACGGATGAGATATTAGAAAGCGTAGAGGTTACACTTATGAAAATGGGAACTGATGAAGAGGTAATGAAGGAATATACAGATGTATTTGGAAGATACCTCTTTACGGATGTTGAGTCAGGAGATTATTATTTGGAATTCAAGTCACCTACTGGATTCTCATTTATCAGACCGAACATGGAAGGAGATGATACCAAAGATAGTGATGCGATAGAAGATCCGAATAATCCAGGAATAGGAAGGACACATGAAATAAAAGTGCATGTAGGAGATGTGGACTTAACGATTGATGCAGGTTTGTTACCATCATCAATAGTAGTAGCAATAGAGTTATTGAGTTTGTCAGCAGAAAGAGAAACGACAAGAGAGATAACAAATTTATTATGGGAGACGATAACTGAAGTCAATAGCAATAGCTTCATAATAGAGAGAAGTAATGCATTGAATGGAGATTATACTGAGATCGGAACTATAAAAGCCGCTGGAAATAGTAGTAGTAAAAGGAGTTATAGCTATGCTGATACGGACGCAGTAGAAACAGGAAGTTATTACTATAGGTTGAGAATGGTTGACTTTGACGGAAGTGAATCTATGTCTAATATAGTATCTGTAGAAGTGCTAAATAGCAATCTAGATAACCAGCAAGTGTCTATTAAATTATACCCAAATCCAGTGATGGAAGTTGTAAATATAGATATAGAAACAGAGTATAAGTCAAGTATAGAAGGCGGTTTGTTCAATGCTATTGGACAACAAATACAGAAGATTGATATTTCTAGTATACCAGCGGGCACAACTAAAATTAAGCTAGATGTATCTGGGTTGTCATCAGGAACATATTTTGTTAGAGCTAAAATTGGTAATAAAGTAGTCTTTAAAAAGCTTACTAAAACTGAATAAAGTCATAGTTTAAGAGTTAATAGATAATTTGTCTCGTCCTGAAATAGTGAAACAGGTTTTATAAAATGAAAATACTTAATTAACGAGTAGGGGATCATGGTCTTCTACTCGTTTTCTTTCGTCTATTACTTCACAATAAGTTTGAACGCTTTAGAGTAATGACTATTAATACTAGTTACTGATATCAAGTACATGCCAGCTACTAAATCTGAAGTGTTCAGCTTAAATTTCTCGACAGTCGAAGTAGAATAACTTTGTAATAATGTACCTTCTATAGAATATAACCCAATTGAAACCTCTTCGTTTATGCCTAATAAATAAGTCGCTTCTCCATGAGTTGGGTTTGGAGAAATACTGAGATCTTCAAATTCTGTTTTTATAGATGGACTCACATTTGAAATTTGGCAACCACCAACTATGAAACTTTGTGGAGAGCTGGCCGTATTGTTTTCTCCTCCAGTGGCTAAACTATAGGTATAGTAGAATGTTACGGTATCTCCTGCTATGGCAATAATTTCTTGCGGTGAACCAGGGGTAACGCCTAAGTCTGTGAAGTTATCGTTCTGGTTTACTTTATAGAAAAGTAAACATAATGACTCTCCATTTCCACTTACTGATGGGATATATGTAATTGTCGGGTTTTCAATTTCATTAGAGGCAATATAATTATAATCTCCGTTTGGAGAATCCGCCTCACAGCCTGTTACGCCTGGCGATTCGACGACTTTGATCTCAACTGATCTTGAGATGTTTCCATCTTGCGCTGTAATTGTAAACTGTCCTAATGTGCTTGCAGTAAATAGTCCATTACTGTCAATTTCTGCTCCAGTTGTAGACCAACCTATTGTTGTTGGGAAAGTTGCACTATATTGATCATAGCCTTGTGCTATATATTGTAAGTTTTCACCTTGTTCTATTTCTACTGTGTACGGAGATATACTTATAAGAGCAAGTTCTGGTGATGGTTGTACATATTCATTGTAACCTCCGATAATTACTCTTGCACTTGTAGGGTAGGTACATTGTATGGTAGAAGAATGGTCCCCTACATCATCATAGGCAAAAGCATAGGTTTGGGAAGCGTAACTAATTTCTTCATTGTGAAAAAACTTTACATATTCATTGTATGGAGATTGTATAAAATATCTAGACGCATCATGGGTATATTGTACAGTGCCATCGATAATATCCGTATAGATCGCATGTCGACTTATGGAGGCCGCGATCTGAGCTTGTATCATAAGGTCTTCATCATGTTTTTCTCTATTGATGTTACCGTCCACTTCTGTAGATGCTAAAAATCCAGATCCTTCAATAGCATTAAACGTAGTGGGTTTGCCATAAATAGTGGCAATAGATCCATCTGCAGGATCAACAAAATCAAACCGTTCTCCAGTCACTCGACCTGTCCAAATACCGCGGTCACCTATATCAATGACTAAATCATTTCTTGCGTAAGTGCTCCATATGTCATCTATGTACTCATCAAGTATGTCATCCGGGAATCCTTCTACTTTTGAGGGTTGCTCAATAATATAACCACCGTCTATGGAGTTCTCTTTGATGACTTTAGCAACTAAATATTCCTCAGAAACGGTGTTATCCCATTGGGTTAAGATGTCTTCATGAGATATTTGTTCTCCTATTTTACCGTACTTAGGACTTCCATTTCCACCAAGTGCATTGAGGTAAGACTCAGTATAAGAAGATTCCACAAGTCCGCCTGAAAATCCACTTACCTCAACTGATATAGGATACTGATAAGCATCTACACGACTGCTGTTGGTCCAGAGTCCAGAATTTCCCCATGTAAGCTCTACGATTTCCCACCTGATACCATCATTGGGATCTGAAGTAGAATTTAGATTTGCGCCAGCATAGCCGCCCGTTTCATGGAAGTGCAAAAACATAGGAGATTGTAAAGAAATAAAAATACGACTGCCGTATAACCCTTGTGGTATCTGTATAGTATTATCCGTAATGTTACTGAGTTGTGTGAATATGTCTGGATATTTCCACTCAACGGGAGTACTCCAAGGAGGTCCATCTAAGGTGTTCTGATCTGCAGACATTGGAACGAGCGAATAGTCATTCATGTCCATCCATACATCTACATTGTCGCCAAATTTACCGACTAAACCAATGTAGATTTCTGTATCATCATAGATTGAATTATTTGTAAATGTATATGGTAATTCAAATTGTCCGTAAGAAAAATGACTTAGTGAAACCAAACTTATGAATAATAAGATTTTTTTCATGATAGGACTTTTTGTTGGAGGTACTTCTTGTTCAGACTTTTTTGTTGACAGTGACAAGTAAAGGATTAATAGTCAATAAACCTATATCTCATTAAACAACTTCCCTTTCTCCAGTGTCACAGCCAACCTTACAACATCTACAGCTGGTTGTAATGAATTCATTTGATTGTTTCTATTAAGTAGTGACTTCACAAAATGATGTAATTGGAGGTATTCGGGATATAGGAAACCACTATAGTATTTGGTTGTTATTGGGATGTTTTCATCACCTGCTACTGACATAAGGAAAGAACGGTAGTTATCATTAGATATTTCTAGTTTACCGATATCTCCTTTTATATTGATAATACTTTTATGTTCAGTGTCTGCTGGTTTTACGGTTAGAACAATTTCAGTATTGTTACTGGCATTGATGTGACAGACAATTTCTTGACTGTCACTTTTAGAAACTTTGACAACATAATTGTCGGCCTCTATGAGCCATAAACATAAGTCTAGCTCATCTATTACGCTATCTATGAACAGGCTTCCGCTTTTCTGAGTGAGCTGTCGATTGAGCCCATTGAAAAAATTAGAATCAAGTGTAATGTTAGTCAATGCACCTATTCCATTTGATGCAATAATTTGTTGTACAGTATGGAATAGTGGTGAGTGCCTGACCATTGAAGAAGACATGACTATCTGGCTAGGATGAGAATCAGCACAGGCTTTTACAGCCAAGGCGTCTTCTACATTAAGCGCAATAGGATCAGCGATAAAAACATGTTTGCCTGCCTCTATGGCCTTAATAGCTTGATGGGGTCGGAATTGCGGATCAGAGAATATAAAGATCGTATCTATATCATGATTTTCTATCAGAGACTTCTCATCAGAATAAACATACTCTAGGTTCAAGTCATTTTTAGCGTAAAGCAACTCTTTCTGATTTCTGCCTACAGCGCCTAGTAGTTTGAGGTTTTTTATATGCTCTCTAAGAAGGGTTGTGTAGGCCATTCCGAGTTCTTCCAGACCTAGTACACCTGCCTTTATATTATATATCATCTATAGATGTCTTTCTGCATGGTATGAAGATCTTACGAGTGGTCCACTTTCTACATAGTCGATTCCCATCTTGAGACCTTCTTCTTTATAGTAAGCAAATATGTCTGGATGTATATATTCATCTACAGCCAAGTGCATCTGCGTCGGTCTGAGATATTGCCCTATTGTGACAACATCACAACCATGTTTGTGCAGATCTTGTAGCGTTTGTAAAACCTCTTCTTGGGTCTCACCTAGACCTACCATAAAGCCAGACTTGGTTCTCTTTCCTTTGTCTTTGGTCCGTTGTATTTGTTCTAAGCTTCTATCGTATTTAGCCTGTGGCCTTACTTTTCTATAGAGACGTGGAACTGTTTCCATATTGTGAGATATAACCTCTTGTCCACCTTCGATCATTCTATTGAGTGCGGTCCAGTTGGCTTTTACGTCTGGGATCAGTGTCTCTATTGTTGTCGTAGGAGATTGTTCTTTTACTTGAACTACAGTCTGGTACCATATCTCTGCGCCTCTATCTTTTAACTCATCTCTGTTGACAGAGGTTATAACGGCATGTTTGACTTGCATTAATCTGATCGCTTCTGCTACACGTCTGGGTTCATCCTCGTCATATTCAGGTGGTCTACCCGTCTTCACGGCACAGAAAGAACAGCTTCTTGTACATACATCACCTAGTATCATAAATGTAGCGGTACCAGCTCCCCAGCATTCTCCCATGTTGGGACAATTTCCGCTTTGGCATATGGTATTGAGACTATATTCATCTACTAGTTTTCTTACTCTTTTGAAGTCTTCACCTATAGGAAGTTTCACTCTTAACCAACTTGGTTTTTTCTCTCTTTTAGGTTTAACTGTTACAACTGGTAAATCTAACATTTACGCTTTTTAATATTATTAATTGGAACGTGTTCCAATGTGAAAATTCATATAAAGTGCAAAAAATATCCTGTTTGCTGAGACTTCTTCTGTCTCAACTAGAATAGGGATTTTGGACGGAAAGATATCAAACATAATTCCAGTTTCAAAAGCTCTTACATATTTGTCAAAAGCCCCCGTCGCTAAATGTGCGCCTATTTTCCCTTGGATACCAGCCCTTACTGACAAATCATCAAATCCTTTGAAAAAAGATGATTTGGAACTTATAGAACTTCTATCTAGAAACTTATCTGCATTTTCCTCAGAGAAACTTTCTGATACAACTCTTCTTATCTGTCTACCATCTATTATGTCTACGTATATTAAGTCAAGGTGATAAGGTTTCAATAGCGCAATAGATGGCCCTATTTCAACAGTGTAACCTACAGAAAGTCCATTTCTCCTTTCTTTCTCCGAGAGATACTTTTTAACCCCTACACCGCCTCTGATATTGATGACTGAGTTGATTTTTCCAAATGAAAAAGCCCCTGTAGGGCCTCCACCAGCATTTTTAGACTGACCTTTTTCCCTAGGATCTTTGGTATAACCTAATTCTAGTTGATAGTAGTTTGTCTTGTAATATGACTTTATTTTACCTGAATTATAGGCAATAGAAGCGCCTCTTTGGGTTATTCTGAAGTCTAGGGCCCATTCTTTCTTATAGATTATTCCTTTCCAATCGACTTCTGTCAATTTGGGTTTGATAATACGTTGGGCATTAGACTCTGATGATGACCAGCACATCAGTATAATTAATAATGTATTCGTTATCAGAGCTTTATAACTCAAGTCTATATAATTTTATTGATTCTAATAAAGGTAATGATATTCCTTATATCAATGTTGTGTTATACGACCTTAAGTTGTATTTATTGTCTGTGTTAATATTAATTGGAATGAATGAGAAAGGGTTGTTTCGACAATATACAGTGTATTTAGCAGATTCCGTGTTGCTATAATAACAGGATAATATTACTTCAAGACAAGCCAATAGCCTTGAAAATTGGCAAATAAAATCTAGAAAAGACTAACTGATTAAGTTTGAGGTTACGTCAGGTTACTAGTTTTCATCGCAATCTCCGATTTTGGCTTCAAAAATAACGCCTTGTTCTAGCTCAAATCCAGGTATAAGATCTATTGATTTTCCTGCCATATAGGTAGTAGGGGAGTATTCATTTATAATACGGGCCTTACTTATCAAGAGTCTGCCGGCATGATAGCTATCTTTTGATGTGTTGATGATTTCTATGTTTACTCCCTCGCAATTGGATAGCACCTCTGGCATTTCCTTGTCTATAAGTGGTGCTTTCCATAATCCTCTACCGAATGTTGCCGCATAGACATAGCCATTAGCAATTTCCATTTCTGTTACTCTAGTTGTCGGTGCAGATTGCCCTATTTCTGACCAGTTGGTCATTTTATCGTTTTTGTAAAATACCCCTGGATTCATGCCTACATATATTCCATTGAGTGCATTTCCTTCATGTACGGCACATTCTGCTCCTATGGATGGTAGATTCCCAGTTATGTCGCTCCAGGTATTCCCGTTATTATCAGAACTGAGGTATTTAGTATCTGCACCTGATAAGGTAATAATAACTTGTTTGGGGTCAGTGGGGTGCACAGAAATGAAATTGATAAAACTGAAACTCAGAGATGGTGTTATATCATTCCATGTCTCACCTCCGTCAATTGAATTATATACTTGCTGGGCATATGAGGCATACATTACTTGATTGTTAGAAGGTGCTATTTTGAATCCTGACATTATAGAGTCGTAGGGATTTGTGTTTTTAAAATTAGTGATAGCTTGCCAAGAAAATGCGCCATCTGTACTCTGCAGTAGTTGCTGCTTTCCTACATATAAAGTGTTAGATAAATTAGGATCTTGTTCTAATGGTGTCACCCATGCGCCACGTCCCGGAGGGTATGAAACGAATGTCAATGAATTCCCACTGTTTATAGTTTTCCAAAGGCTACCATATTGTGTACAAGCATAAATGGTATTAGAGTCATCTTTATCAATAAAGGTTTCCATTCCGTCATCTCCGACGATATCAATCCATTCATTATTAATAAATACGCTTGTGCCATTGTCTTGAGCACCAGCACTTACAAGATCCATCTCACCATCAGCAACCCCTATTCTATATAATTGCCTGATACCTAATCCTTGAGACTTGTCAATAAAACTTATCGCTTTATCAGGACTTACAAAAAGTCCACCATCAGTACCGAAGAAAATATTTTGGCCTTGATATATTATTATGTCTACATCGGCATGTATGAATGGTAAGGGATTATAGGTGACCCAATGCGTAGTTTGCTCCCATGTTCGCCCTCTATCCATTGATCTATTTGTCATTATTCCTCCTATGTGAATTTCATTTTTATCTATAGGACTTACTACAATGTCCATATCTCTAGGGGCTTGTCCGCCTCTTATATTTAGGTCATAACCTAGCCTATTGTTAGTTCCAGAAGAGTTGTCAGATTGCTTTACAAAAGTTGTTCCCCCATCTGTAGATAAGTGTAATGCGCCAAAACCACCAAACTCTGACTCAAGTAAATAAAGTGAGTTAGCATCTGCTGGTGTAACAGCCATCATGATAGTTCCCCCTTGCCAGTCTCCAGTAAGTGCTTTCATATTCAAGCCATTAGCTTCTGATTTGAATACTTTACCATTACCAGATAGGTAGACGATATTGTGATTATCTGGTTTCAATTCGATGTCGTATATAGCTACTGGAGATATAAATACGCTGTAATATATGAAGCCTTTATCTGTACTTCTGTAGAGGTTACCGCCTTCATTGATGGCATAAACTATATTAGGGTTTATCGGATCACATAGGATTTTTGTAATATTTGTTTGTGCAGGAACCCTTATTGCAGATTCCCAAGTCCTGCCAGCATCTCTTGATATCTTTATTCCATTACCATTAATACCTGCATAGTACAGATTGCTGTCATTAGGTGATATGGCTAAGGAAGAAACCTTAAGGTTAGCTTGCTTGTCAAATATCGGTGACCACGTTGCGCCATTATTGTTGGTTTTCCATATTCCACCAGATGGGGAACCTACAATGTAATGATCAGGGTTACGAGGGTCTAAACCAATAGCGGATATACGACCTATATGAGATGACCACGAGGTAGCAGTCGTAGTGGACTTGGGTCCTAGCGCTGACCATTGAACTTCTTCGTCATCAGTCCCAATGGGTTGAAAATCTCCTTCTTTAAATTCTGCCATCTCACTATACATTGTAGACGGAGTTATGATCTTACATTGACTATCCAGTGATCGTTGATTCCAGTATTTCCATCTTTCAAACAATTTATAACCCGTATGTTTTCCTCTACCTACAGTATCAAAATGGGTTTCCGTACGTTCAATGATTTCTGTAAAAGCCATAGAAGTGTCTAAGGCCATCTTTTCGTACACTTGCCCCGAAACGGATGAGGAAGTGATATA
>JALZVB010000014.1 GCA_023300835.1 Saprospiraceae bacterium
TACAACGGTGGCAATCTCAAATATGTGGACTTAAAAGAAGCTGTCGCAAATGCCCTCACGGGGTTAAGTCAAATTTTTGCACAGAAGAAAGCGGAAATAACAAGTGATAAAAGAGCCGTCAAGTACCAGATAAAACAATCAAGTGCAGAAATAAGAAAAATAGCGCAGCAAACCTTATTAGAGGTGAAAGACTTATGTGGACTAATCAATGTAAAATATTAACCTATGAAACTCATATGTATAGGTCGTAACTATGTAGATCATGCCAAGGAACTCAATAACAAAGTTCCTACGTCACCATTGATGTTTATCAAGCCAGAAACGGCATTGGCAGCAGGTAATAAGATATTGTACCCCGCCTTTACCAAAGAGCTCCATTATGAACTGGAGGTTGTCTTGAGAATAAGCAAGGCAGGTTCTTATATAAAATTGAAAGATGCTCATAAACATTATGACTCTATAGGGCTAGGTATTGATTATACAGCACGTGACATACAAAGAGAATGTAAAGTTAAAGGACATCCATGGGAGAAAGCTAAAGGTTTCCATAACTCAGCCAGCCTAAGTGACACCTTTATAGACAAGTCATATTATAACCTGGATAGTATTAAGTTCTCGTTAGAAAAAAACGGGAAAGTGGTGCAGCAAGGAGATACTGCAGATTTGATATTTGGGTTTGACTTTCTTATACATTATGTATCTCAATATTTCAAACTAGAGCCTGGTGACAAGATATACACAGGAACGCCAGCTGGGGTAGGACCGCTAAAGACAGGAGATAGCTTAAAAGGTTACTTAGAAGGCGAATTAATACTTCAAAATTCAATAATTGCTAAATAATTTTAGATTTTTGCGACAGCAATAATTTTAACCTCTAACATTTAATACAATATGCCATATTTATTTACTTCAGAGTCAGTATCCGAAGGACATCCAGATAAAGTAGCTGATCAAATATCTGATGCTCTAGTAGATCACTTTCTTGCTTTTGACAAGACGTCTAAAATTGCTTGTGAGACACTTGTAACAACAGGTCAAGTTGTTCTTGCCGGAGAGGTAAAAACTAAAACTTACTTAGACGTTCAACAGATCGCAAGAAATGTAATCAAGAAAATAGGTTATACTAAATCTGAATACATGTTTGAGGCTAACTCATGTGGTGTATTTTCTTCTATTCATGAACAATCACCAGATATCAACCAAGGTGTAGAGAGAAAGAAAAAAGAAGATCAAGGGGCAGGTGACCAAGGTATGATGTTCGGTTATGCAACAAGTGAGACGGATAATTACATGCCTCTAGCATTAGATTTATCTCATAAGATATTAATAGAGCTTGCAGCGATAAGAAAAGCTGGAAAAGAAATGACATACTTGCGTCCTGATTCTAAGTCTCAGGTGACGATTAAGTACTCTGACGACAATAAGCCTATGGCTATCGATACGATTGTTGTAAGTACACAGCACGATGATTTTGACGCAGAACCAAAGATGCTCAAGAAGATAAAGACAGATGTAGAAAAGATCGTTATTCCTAGAGTAATGAAAAAAGTAAAAGCATCAGTAAGAAAGTTATTTGATTCTAAAATAACTTATCATGTTAACCCTACAGGTAAGTTTGTAATAGGTGGGCCACATGGTGATACTGGACTTACGGGAAGAAAAATAATTGTAGATACATACGGTGGTAAAGGCGCTCACGGTGGTGGTGCATTTTCTGGTAAAGATCCTTCTAAAGTAGATAGATCAGCGGCTTATGCAACAAGACATATAGCTAAGAATCTGGTTGCAGCAGGTGTATGTGAAGAAATTCTTGTTCAAGTATCTTATGCAATCGGTGTTGCTAAACCTACTAACATCTACGTAAACACATATGGTACAGCAACAGTTAAGAAATCTGATACGCAGATAGCTAAGATTATTGAGTCAGTATTTGATATGCGTCCTTATGCGATAGAAACAAGATTGAAGCTAAGAACACCTATCTATTCAGAAACAGCTGCTTATGGTCACATGGGGAGAACACCAGAGAAGAAAAAAGTAAGTTTCACGGATGGTTCAGGTAAGACCAAATCATTTAATGTAGAAACATTTACGTGGGAGAAATTAGACTACGTAAGTAAGGTTAAGAAAGCCTTTGGAATAAAATAAAAAGTATAACAAATAATAAAAAAGAGCTTCTAGTTATAAACAGGAAGCTCTTTTTTTGTTTATAACCTATTTACTTGTATTTGATTTTTATCAATATTATTTAGTTGATTTGTTTCTATAAAAAAATTGAAAATGAACGAATTTGCATCTAGACACAATGGCCCATCTCCATCGGAAGTAAAGGAAATGTTGCAGGCTATAGGTTGTGATAGTTTGGAGACCCTTATTACTCAGACGGTACCCCAGCAGATACGTCTTAGTAGTGCGCTAGATTTGCCTGAAGCACTTTCTGAATATGCTTATCTTAAAGAGCTTAAAAAGATAGCTTCTAAAAACAGAGTATTTCGTTCTTACATAGGGCAGGGTTATTATAATGTGATTACCCCTTCTGTTATCCTTAGGAACATATTTGAAAATCCAGCTTGGTATACGCAGTATACGCCGTATCAAGCAGAAATCTCTCAAGGAAGGCTAGAGGCATTGTTGAATTTCCAGACAGTGATTACAGACTTGACGGGTATGGAGTTAGCCAATGCATCTCTATTAGATGAAGGAACGGCAGCAGCGGAGGCAATGATTATGACCTATAATGTCATAAATAAAAGGACTAAAGTTCCTATCAATAAATACTTTGTAGATAAAAACACTTTTGCGCAAAGCATAGAGTTGATTATAGGCCGTGCTGAACCATTAGGTATTAAGGTTGTCATCGGTGAATGGTCAGAACAAGGGTTTGATGATACCTTCTTTGGCGCATTGGTTCAATATCCTAATGCACAAGGAGAAGTATGCGACTACAAGGCTTTCGCTGAAAAGGTCCATGATAATAAAATGTTATTGACTGTAATCGCTGATATTATGAGCCTCAGTATGATTGCTGCTCCTAGCACATGGGGAGCAGATATAGTTGTAGGATGTACACAACGATTTGGTGTTCCTATGGGTCTAGGAGGGCCTCATGCTGCATATTTTGCAACATCAGAGAAGTACAAAAGACAGATTCCAGGTCGTATCATTGGCGTATCTCAAGATAGACATAGCAATAAAGCATTACGTATGGCTCTCCAAACAAGGGAGCAACATATCAAGAGAGAAAAAGCAACCTCTAACATATGTACCGCTCAAGCATTATTAGCTATTATGGCTTCTATGTATGCTTGTTATCATGGTCCTCAAGGGTTAAGGTCAATAGGAGGTCGCATACATACGCATACCAAAAGTTTATATAAATTCTTAGCGTCTAGAGGTTATAAGATTGTCAATAAGTCTTTTTATGATACGATATCGATCAATGTAGTTGATAATGGTTTAAGAAAGAAAATCCTTCTTAGATGCGAAGAGATGGAGGTTAATGTCTTTTTGCAAGGCAATGTCATTCAGATCAGTTTGGATGAGACTGTAGATAGTAATGATTTGGTTGATCTTGAATATATATTCAGTATAAAATCTGAAGAAGCTGCTAAAGAAGTGCCACACGGAATACCAACGACGTTACAAAGAGATGTTGACTATTTGACGCATCCTGTATTCAATAGTCATCATACAGAAACGCAGATGATGCGTTATATAAAGTCGCTAGAATCAAAAGATCTTTCTCTTGTACATTCTATGATTCCATTGGGGAGTTGTACAATGAAGTTGAATGCTGCTTCAGAACTCATACCTGTTTCTTGGCCAGAATTTGCGCATATTCACCCGTTTGCACCTCAAGATCAATATGAAGGATACATGCAGATATTCTCAGAACTATCAGAATATCTATCTGAGATAACAGGATTTGCTGGTTGTACGCTACAGCCTAACTCTGGAGCACAAGGAGAGTATGCAGGACTTATGCTTATCAGGGCCTATCATGCAGCTAGAAAAGAAGAACATAGAAACATTGTGCTTATTCCATCATCTGCTCATGGAACTAACCCTGCAAGTGCTGTAATGGCAGGCATGAGAGTAGTAGTTACAGGTTGTGACGAAAATGGAAACATAGACCTTACAGACCTAACTGCTAAAATTGATAAGCATAAAGATAACCTCTGTGCGATCATGATAACTTACCCTTCTACGCATGGTGTTTTTGAAGAATCGGTAATAGAAATATGTGATGCTGTACATGATGCAGGAGGACTAGTCTATATGGATGGTGCTAATATGAATGCCCAAGTAGGACTTACTAGCCCAGGTGCTATACATGCTGATTGTTGTCACTTAAATTTACACAAGACATTTTCTATACCTCATGGTGGCGGTGGACCAGGGATGGGTCCTGTATGTGTCAATGAAAAGTTATTACCATTTCTACCGGGACATGCAACAATTGATGATCGAGGAGAAGCGATCAAAGCAATATCATCAGCACCATATGGAAGCGCAAGTATTCTGCTTATTTCTTATGGTTATATAAGAATGCTGGGAAGGACAGGCGTTAAGCAAGCTACCGAATACGCCATTCTTAACGCCAATTATATACAAGCTCAAATAGAAGAAAAATACGACATTCTATACAAAGGAAAAAATGGCCGTTGTGCACATGAGCTAATAGTTGACTTGAGAGATTATAAGGAAGCAGGTGTATCAGCAGAGGATGTTGCTAAGCGACTTATAGATTACGGATTCCATGCCCCTACATTAAGTTTTCCCGTACCAGGAACGATTATGATAGAGCCTACAGAAAGTGAAAGCAAGGGTGAACTAGATCGATTTATATCAGCTATGTTGTCTATACGTAATGAGATACAACAGATGCAAGATGGATTACTGGATGCAGAAGATAATGTATTGAATAATGCACCACATCCACTTCATGAACTGACAGCTGATGAGTGGAAACATACATACACAAGATCTGATGCAGCTTATCCACTTGATTACCTTAGGGGCAGTTATAAATTTTGGCCTGCCATTGCAAGAGTAGATAATGCTTACGGTGACAGAAATCTTATATGTACCTGTCCACCTATCGAAAGCTATGAACAGATCGAACAAGTTGAAGAATTACAAGAAGCATAATCCCAATAAGACCTAAAGACTCCTTTGGGAGACAATCTTGATATGGGTTGCCATTAATTTGGCAGCCCTTATTTTTTAGCAAAAAAGAAAGCTTTATTACTAATTGTGTTAAAGTAATATAGAAAGTAGAGGCATGATATAAAAGTTGTGTTAACGTTTCTCACTTTACAATTCCTTTATCTAACTTGGGTATGCACATAACAACATCAATATTATGCGACAATCAATCATTCTATTTACTGGTCTAGTATTTCTCTTCTCTTGTTCTCCTAAATTTCTAACTCAAGATGCTTTTCTATTGGAGAGTAGTGATAGAATACAAGAGACACAAGACGTAGAAATATACTCTGCCTATGTTGGAGACGCTGGGGGATATATCACATTTCAGATTGACGTAATAAACAATTCTACTACTGAGATTAAGGTTGATGAGCATATGATTTCCATGTTAATTCCATCAAGCCAATCAGGCCGCAAAATAGTTAACAGACCTATTCCTAAAAGAATATTAATCGGTGACCTGGAAAACGAAGCAAAAGAAATAAATGCAGAAAAGAAACGCAGCAATACGAATAGTGTCATCCTTGCTGGACTCGATATTGCGTCGATTGCTTTGGGAGGAGGAAACACAGCTGATATAGCTGTTTACTCTACGGGCACAGCGATAGATATATCTGATAGGAATAGTCAGTATGGATCTGCAGAAAGGACAATAGAAGAACAGTTGGACTATGTTGATAAGTTTACATTGGAACACATGTTTGTTGCTCCAGGTAGTGAGGCTTCATTTGATGTTCATTTTGATCAATTACCTATCGACGGATTAGGTGAACTTCTTGTTTCCTTGGAAGACTACCATGTTGAG
This sequence comes from Saprospiraceae bacterium, assembly GCA_023300835.1. Taxonomy (GTDB): domain Bacteria; phylum Bacteroidota; class Bacteroidia; order Chitinophagales; family Saprospiraceae; genus RFSX01. Next base: position 6,017 of record JALZVB010000014.1, read on the forward strand.
TTTGAATATGAATTTGTAATAAAAGAGAATAGATAAGACAAGCCTTGTTTTATACTTTTTTATTTTATTAAAGGTTTTTTATAAAACCTTACCCGATAGATAAAATAACTATTTCTATTACTTTTGCACCCATAAAATAAGGGTAGATGATCCAACGCATAAGTAAGTTTATAATGAAGCTATTGGGCTGGAAGATAACCGGCAACTATCCCTATCAGCTAAAGAAAAAGCTCATCATAGGAGCACCACATACTTCCAACTGGGATTTCATCATAGGTGTACTTGTAAAAGGTGCATTGCAAGATGACCTCAAGTACATAGGAAAAGCCTCTCTCTTCCGCCCGCCGCTAGGCTGGATTATGAAAGCACTAGGCGGAATGCCATTAGAGGAAAATAAGTCTATCTCATTAGTGCAGAAAGTGGTGAATCTATATGGTAATAACGAGAACCTTACTATCGCTATGTCGCCTGAAGGTCAACGCAAGAAGACAGACAGATTCAGAACAGGTTATTATTATATTGCCAAAGGGGCTAAGATTCCTGTCTTACCAGTGCATTTGGACTTTGGGAATAAGAGGTTTCATTTTTTAGATCCTTTTTATCCGTCAGATGAGACAGAAAAGGATCTGGCTTATATTGAGTCTTTATTTGTAGGTATAGAAGGATATCGCCCCGAAGACGGTCTATAGTTTATAATCCTGTCAGAGAAAGGCTAGAATCTAAAACCAAACGAAGCACTTATACTAACAGATCTGTCAAAATCATCTCTGGTAACGAAACTGCCATCAGCGTTCAATTCTCTTAAGCTGTTATCCATTTCCTCAAGAGTGATATCTCTTAAGCCATATTCTAATCTGGCACCTAGATAGAACCCAGAATTAATAAAATAGTTAAGGCCACCTATTAGGTGCGCATCTAATTTGTTGAACTTATTAGGCAAGTCAAAATCGGCTACAGGTGTATAGTCATAATAGGCGCCGACTATTTTAGGCAATAGTACAGATTCGCCATCAACTGTGATTGTAACAAAATCAGTAACAAAATCATTAAACTGACCAGCTCGATCACTGTTGTAGTTAAAATCATAAGACTGTATATAACCAATAAATGGATCACGTCCGATACTTTCGAAATCTACATTTCCTCTTCCTGATGATCCAATCATAAAGTCAATGGATATTCCACCAAAAAACTCAAACTTATTGGCAATTCTATAGTTGGCTGTTATAGGAATCGAAAAGTAAGCGTTGGTTATCTCGATAGTAAGATCTTTTTTACCCTCAGCTACAAACGGAGATGATCCCAATGAAATAGGTTTAATAATCTGAAATACGCCTGTCGTATCTTGGAATCGTTGGGTAGTCCCTCTTTGGGTATACATCAATTCGCCTCTGATTCCAAAATCAGGTGTAAAGTGATAGGTATAATTGATACCAAAATGAAACCCTCTATTAACATTCAGTTCTTCTCCTACTTCTAACGGTCCACTGATACTGGCGTAATTATATCCTGCTCTTACGCCTATTTTGTGCTGTGCCACAAGGGGTAGAGCTGTTATGATCAATAAAAACAATAGTAGATTCTTCACTTTTTGAAATTTTGTTCGAAAATAGAGATAATTTAAATGGTGTTACTACTGTTGTGCAATCTCTTATATTTGGAGTTGAATATTGTCGGTTTTCAACCCAATAAGCTTACAAACGCTAAAACTCCAATTTATATATGACCAGAAGGAACAAACTAGTCAAGTTTACAGAATTATTAACGTTTCCTAATGTGTATCAGAACTTTGAGCTGGAAGACGACTTTCTGGTGTGGAAAAACAGTGAAAAAGTCATGAGACGTGGCAAATGGGCTACTGACCATTTTAAGAATGATAAACCTATTACACTAGAACTTGCCTGCGGTAGAGGAGAGTATTGTTTAGGCTTGGCGGCAAGACATCCAGATAGAAACTTTATAGGTGTGGATATAAAGGGTGCCCGTATATGGAAAGGGGCCCGTATAGCGCTACAAGAAGGCCTGAGTAACATTGCATTTCTGAGAACCCGTATTGAGTTCTTACATCAATACATTGCGCCAGGTGAAATCGACGAAATATGGATAACTTTTCCTGACCCTTTTCTCAAGTATAGCAAATTCAATAGAAGGCTGACTTCTCCTAATTTCTTAAAGCTATATCATTCGTTGTTACAAGAAGGCGGGCTAGTGCACCTCAAGACAGATTCTGATGAACTGCATAAGCATACCCAAGAGGTATTAGAAGAACAAAAGCAAGAAATCGTGATAGATAATAATGATATCTATAATGGTGTCTTACCTCATCCCGATCTTGATATTCCAACCTATTACGAGCGCATGCACCTGAGGAATAATAAGACCATCAAGTATGTCCAGTTTAAGGTGAAATATTGAATGATACTTCCCTTATTTTATAAATAAGGGGTCAAATATTTCTAACGTTAATAAACAAAAATGAATATGAAAGAGGTAAAAGCTATTGAAAGCTATGAGTCATGTGAAATTGAAAACTTAGATTTATTCGGAGGTAGAGTTATAATTTCAGACTTTACAGATCTTTAAATAACAGTATATAAAAAAACAAGATCTACATTTTCATAATGTAGATCTTGTTTGATTTTTTAGAATATATCTGAATAAATCCTTTTAATTTTTCTCTAACTCCGCTCCGAAAGCGACCAACTCCAGTTCTATTCTCCGGTTGAGAATATCTACATCTTCGATTCTTACTTTGATCTTGTCACCCATTCTGATTTCCTGTTTAGTCTTTTTACCTACGGCTTTATAACGACCGCCATCTAGGTCATAGGCTTCAGGAAAACTACTGAAGAGTATCATGCCTTCAGCCTTGGTTTCATCCAATTCTACAAAGACGCCTCTGTCTATCATCCCAGAGATAATACCTATATATTCTTCTCCGACGTGATCAGCCATATATTCTACCTGCTTGTATTTGATAGAATCTCTCTCCGCTGACATGGCTTTTCTTTCCTGTCCTGAGATGTGTTGACACTGTGTTTCTAGAACACCTTTATCAACTCTGTGGGGATCTCCTATGAGATTCTCAGCAAGAATTCTGTGACAAATGACATCAGAATACCTTCTTATTGGTGATGTAAAATGACTGTAATGTTCAAAGTGCAAACCATAATGACCTATGTTGTCTGAGCTATATACGGCCTTGGACATTGTACGTATGGCAAGTCCCATCAATAACTTATGAGGTTCTGACGTTCTAGACATAACAGACAGCTGATTAAACGATTCAGCTACTTTTTCTGGTGAACTTAGGTCCATTTTAATTCCAAACTCTTCCATAAATACAGATAGCTCACTTAATCTTTCTTTATCAGGTACATCGTGTATTCTGTAGATAAAAGGAATTTCTTTTCCTAGACCTTTCAATGCAATATATCTGGCGACACGTTTATTTGCGAGAAGCATAAAATCTTCTATTAACATGTGTACGTCCTTACGTTGCTTGACAAATACACCTATCGGCTTATTGTTCTCGTCTAGTTTGAATTTGATTTCATCAGATTCAAATGCTATAGCGCCTGCCTTAAATTTTGCTTTTCTGAGTTTATGTGCAATCTTATTTACGACAGTTAATTCTCTATGGTACAGTCCCTCTGGATTATCAAGTGACTCCTGTCCTTCATCATAAGTAAACCGTCTGTTAGAATTAATAACCCCGCGACCAAACCATTCACTAGTAAGTTTGTGGTCCTTGTTGAATGTAAATAGAGCCGAGAATACAGGTCTATCTACATTGGGTACAAGACTACATAGATTATTAGATAGCTTCTCTGGTAACATGGCAATACATCTATCTACAAGATATACTGAAGTAGATCTGTTGAAAGCTTCTTTGTCCAGTGCTGTATTAGGTTTGAGATAATGTGTTACATCTGCGATGTGGACCCCTATTTCTAGATCTCCATTTTCTTTTTCTTCGTAAGAAATAGCATCATCAAAATCTTGTGCCGTATCTGGATCTATTGTAAATGTCAGTATCTCTCTGAAATCTCGACGCTTATCTATTTCAGCTTGTGTCAGTCCTTCTGGAATGGCAGCCACTTCTTGCATTACATCATCTGGATAATCAGAGCTGAATCCATTTTCTACAAGGATAGATTCCATTGTAAAGTTATGGTCATCTACATCTGTAAATATCTTGTTGACCTTACCCCATATATTGGCATTTTCTTTACTCCCGTAGTTGGTGATTTCAACCAACACTTTGTCATTATCTACGGCTCCGTTAAAGTCTTTAATGTCGACATATATTTCCATCTGCAGTTTTCTGCTACTTATGGTTACGAGGCCTACTTTCTTTTTTACTTTTTTAAGAACCCCCATGACATGGGTTGTATTTCTACGTACGATTCTAGTGACCTTACCTTCTGGTTTCCTGCCTTTTTTGGGTTTAATAACTACTTCAACTTCATCACCATTTATGGCGCCATTCATAGAATGGTAAGGCACATAGACATCTCCTTCATGATCTGGGATAATGATATAAGCTGATCCGCTTTTAGTTGCATCTACGCGACCGATTAGGCCCTTTTTGCTCGATCTATTTATATCCTTACTATCAGATTGGCCTGATCGTCTTGGTGAAGGGCTATTATTGCCTTTCTTATCTTTTACTGATGTTCTGTTGAGCACATATTTTTTCTCAGAGACAGAACGCAGCATGTTTTCTTCAGCAAGTTTTGCTATTGCTGTAGTAATAAATTCTTTGCTGTTATGTAGGTTAAGTTTATTGGCAATATGGTTGGTGTCAATTCTTTTCTTTGGATTTTTAAGGAAATACTTAAAAACCAGTGCCTTCATTTGTCCGGCACTCATATTCTTATTGTAGCTTTTTTTCTTTCTAGCCATAATGGTGTATTCTAATTTTGATGCTTATGTAAGCATCACATTGATCTTGCAAAATCAATTGTTTGATGGGTTAATATTAACCGGTTCTGCATCAGATGGTTTTATGTCGCTTTTGTCAACGACAATGTCTCCATCTGGAAGAATCTCAAAAGTAAAAGCAACGCTTTCCTTAGGGTCGAATGTTTTATTCTTCAACGATTCTCCTACAGTTGTGTAGATAAGGTTTTCTTCATTTATAAAGGCAACCGAGTTCTTAACGGTTTCGCCATTGCTTATGGTTCCTGCAATCACACGTTTAGCAATCAGTTCGCCTGATGGTGAAAGTGTAGCCAAGTTAAATTCATAGGATAATAAACTGCCTTTCCAGAAGACTATAGTCTCAAAATCTTTAGAATACGGCATCCTAAAGCAAGGTACCAATTCTGTAAATTCGTCCAAAGTGTCCCATTTGGCAAAAAAGTCATGTATCATCTGTCCAGGAAGCGGCTTATTGGTCTTACTGAAATTGATAACTATTTCTTCGCTGATGGTAACCGGTGGTGTAATTTCTGGGAAGTAGGATAACAACTCCTTTAGTTGGGGAGAAATCTTTTTACTCATGTAATTCTGTATATCAATAGACTTAGATTGTCTGTTGAAGGTATTTTAGTAATATAGATATACACTTATATCTGATATAAAGGTAAAGCTTCTTTATATGTATTGCTTAGAATTATATAAATAAAGCATAACAAGGCTTCTTTTTAATTAGAATAAATCTAAACAAGAGGAACAATTTAACGATTCACGATCTATTATTAATTTTGGAGATATCCTTGTAATAGAATATAAAGAGTCTGTTATAAAAAACGGCAACAGTATATTGGTTACCTTAACGTTTTTTATAAATACTCGCAATCTGTAAACTATGGTTTACATACATATAAGACTAACTAGCAAAAAAGATATAATACATGACTTGGCTAACTGATTTTCTCACTTCAAGCATTGGCAAAAAGCTCGTAATGAGTCTTACGGGGCTGTTTTTATGCAGTTTTTTGGTAATTCACTTAATAGGTAACTTACAATTACTGGTTCCTGATGATGGCGTTAAGTTTAATACGTATGCCAAATTCATGACCACTAATCCATTAATTAAGTTTATTTCTATTGGATTGTACGCAGGAATCTTACTACATGCGATTCAGGGGTTATTGATTGTTTTTAGTAATAAAAAAGCTAAAGGCTCTAAATATGCCGTATCGACATTAGCTAATGGCTCATGGATGTCTAAGAACATGGGATTATTAGGGACTTTCATTTTATTTTTCTTGTGTATCCATATGGGAGACTTTTGGTACAAGATGAAATTTACGGATAGTCTAGCCATGGTAACATATGATGGTGTCGAGATGAAGGATCTCTACAAGAGAGTATACGCTTCGTTTTCTCAAATATGGATAGTTATCGTTTATCTGGTAGGTCTTGTTGCATTGGCATTACACTTACTACATGGATTCCAGAGTGCTTTTACGACGATAGGATTGAGACATAAAAAGTATACGCCAATCATAAAGGCAATGGGAGTAGGTTTCTCAATATTCATCCCATTATTATATGCGATTATCCCATTATGGGTATTGATAAAAGGAGCAGCCAATTATTAAAAACGAAAATTAACCAGTAATCACTTGATTTATAAAGGGACACTTTACTGTTAATCAATAAAAAATAAACTTATGAAACTAGATGCCAATATACCAGAGGGTCCATTAGCTGAAAAGTGGAAAAAATACACTGGCTCCATGAACCTTGTGGCGCCTAATAATAAGAGAAGACTAGATGTTATAGTAGTCGGTACAGGACTAGCGGGAGCATCAGCAGCGGCTACACTAGCAGAACTTGGCTATAACGTAAAGGCATTTACCTTTCATGATAGTCCTAGGAGAGCACACAGTATCGCTGCACAAGGAGGTATCAATGCCGCTAAGAACTATCAGAATGATGGTGATAGTGTACACAGGTTATTTTATGATACAGTAAAAGGTGGTGATTATAGATCAAGAGAAGCCAACGTACACAGGCTGGCTGAATGTAGTACAGAGATAATAGATCAGGCTGTGGCCCAAGGGGTTCCATTTGCAAGAGAATATGGTGGGTTATTAGCCAACAGAACATTCGGTGGGGTACAGGTGTCAAGAACGTTTTATGCAAGAGGCCAGACGGGTCAGCAATTATTGTTAGGTGCTTATTCAGCTCTATCAAGACAGATTGCCACAGGTCAGGTCAAGATGTATAATAGGCATGAGATGTTAGACCTTGTCAAAGTAGATGGCAAAGCCAGAGGAATAATAACAAGAAATCTATTGAATGGTAAGATAGAAAGACATGCTGCGCACTGTGTTGTTTTGGCAACAGGAGGATACGGCAATGTATTTTACTTATCTACTAATGCGATGGGCTCTAACGTAAGTGCGGCATGGAGATCAGTAAAGCAAGGGGCATTATTTGCCAATCCTTGTTATACACAGATTCACCCAACGTGCATTCCTGTATCAGGCGAGTACCAATCCAAATTGACATTGATGTCAGAGTCTCTCAGAAATGATGGACGTGTATGGGTGCCTAAAACAGTAGAAGATGCACAAGCTATTCAACGTGGTGAGAAAAGAGCAGAGGACCTAGCAGAAGAAGATAGAGATTATTACTTAGAGAGAAGATATCCAGCATTTGGAAACTTAGTACCTAGAGATGTGGCATCGAGAGCGGCCAAAGTAGCTAGTGATGAAGGTAAAGGCGTTGTAAAAACAGGTCTAGGTGTTTATCTAGATTTTGCGGAAGCTATCAAGCGTTATGGGACTTCAGAAGCATTTTCTGCAGGTATAGATAATCCAAGTGCAGCGAAAATCAATGAGCTAGGAGAAGCTGTCGTAAAAGCTAAATACGGTAACCTCTTCCAGATGTACGAAAAAATCACTGGAGAGAATCCTTATAAGACAGCGATGAAAATTTATCCTGCAGTCCATTACACAATGGGTGGCTTATGGGTAGATTATAACCTACAGACTAATGTACCAGGATTGTTTGCACTAGGAGAAGCAAATTTCTCAGATCATGGCGCTAATAGACTAGGAGCATCTGCACTTATGCAAGGTCTCGCTGATGGTTATTTTGTTATTCCATACACTATAGGGACATTCTTAGCTAACGATATCAGAACACCTAAAATTAGCAACGAGACGCCAGAGTTCATGGAAGCTGAGCAACGCGTGAAGGATAGAATAGATCAGTTGATAGCCATTAAGGGTAATCAATCTGTAGAAAGTTTCCATAGAAGGTTAGGTAAAATCATGTGGGAATATTGCGGTATGTCTAGAAATGCAGAAGGCCTCAAAAAAGGTAGAGACCTGATAAGAGAGTTGAGAAAAGAATTCTACGAGGACGTATTTGTTCCAGGTAGCGCAGACGAATTTAACCCTGAACTAGAGAAAGCAGCAAGAGTTGCCGATTTCTTGGAACTGGGAGAATTGTTTGCAGTAGATGCAATGGATAGAGGAGAATCGTGTGGTGGACACTTCAGAGAAGAGTCTACTGAGAATGGAGAGGCAATGAGAAATGATGCTGAATACATGTATGTATCTGCGTGGGAATGGGATGATAACAATCCTATCTTACACAAAGAAGATTTGAAATTTGAAGCGGTAGAACTTAAAACAAGAAGTTATAAATAAGCTTTCAACTTTATCTCTAAAGGGATTGACTAAACATCTTGATTATAACTATTGTTATTATTGAAGATGAAGTAATTGAAAGCCAAAATCAAACAAAGCATAAAACTTAGTGCATATTTTAACTGCACTTAAAATCAGATAAATATGAAGCTTACTTTAAAAATCTGGAGACAAAAAAATAATGCCTCTCAAGGTCATTTTGAGAACTATAAAGTTGAGGCAGACGAGCACATGTCATTTCTAGAAATGCTAGATGTACTCAACGAGGGGCTTATAGAAAAGAAGGAAACCCCAGTTGCATTTGAACATGACTGTAGAGAAGGAATATGTGGATCGTGTAGTATGGTCATTAATGGTAGACCTCATGGTTTACAGAAGGGAACGACGGCATGTCAACTGCACATGAGAGCTTTTAAAGATGGAGATACTATTACGGTAGAACCATTCAGAGCGGCGGCGTTTCCAGTAATAAAAGATCTGGCAGTAGATAGATCATCATTTGATGCGATCATACAAGCAGGAGGTTATATCTCTGTAAATACGGGACAAGCACCTGATGGTAATTCTATTCCTATTGAAAAGGATCAAGCCTTATCAGCATTTGATGCGGCAACATGTATCGGTTGTGGTGCCTGTGTTGCAGCCTGTCCCAATGGATCAGCGATGCTATTCACATCTGCCAAAGTCAATCACTTGGCGCAACTGCCACAAGGTGCTATTGAACATACTAAAAGAGTCAAGAACATGGTCAAGGTCATGGATAGAGAAGGCTTCGGAAAATGTTCTAACGTAGGTGCTTGTGAAGTAGAATGTCCTAAGGAAATATCTACGGAAAACATTGCTGCGTTGAATAGGTATTACCTAGGGGCGATGTTAGGTAGTCAAGACTAGAAGATAAATCGCAACATATAGATTGTTTAAAAGCTCAGGTGTTTACCTGGGCTTTTTTGTTTATGATACGCTACAGGGTGGAAATATGAACTTGTTCATTTCCATTTGGGATGCTATTAGTTTTAATAAAGCTTACTGGTAATTATATGGACATTCATATACTGTAATGCACATTATCATGGGGAATTGTGAAATGCTAAAGCTTAAAATCTTAGAAAGTAGTTGCTATACGCATATCAAACTCATTATAGATTAATGTATTGTTTTGACCGATATGACCATTTGCTTTCCACCTTACGATTTCTTCTATTCCCATACATTCTGGTGTATAGGACCATGTTCTGCTTCTCTGAATAACACCATTGCTGTCTTCGATATTTTGAAAAGGATTCCCAGTAAAAAAATCGAAACCTAATACTCTAGTCCCATTCTGATTAACAGCTTCAAAAAACCCATCTGTCCATCTTAGTGACCATGTATACCCATTGGCATCATAATTTGTTGCAGTTATATCTATTGTACCCATTATAAAGTCTCCTCTAATCTGTTGATATTTAGTAACAGATGGGTTATTGCCAACTGTTGGGCGAAAATGAGCATGTGGATTTGAATCCTTGGTTGGATCTCCGTCATTTAAGACTTGTGGAACCTCTATGATTGTGTTTGTTTTAGAGTTCCAACCACAAACCATGTTAATGTTTGCGTATGTATCATCATATATGCCTACACCTGCAGGCTCACCGAAAATAGAATTTGATCCATCAAAAGGTGAATGTAAACCAACTATGGAATAGTTAACTTGACTTGTAGCAGCATCTGTGATCCACCATTCATCATCACTTGAGTCTGCCTCAGAGTTGTTTTCATAAGGAGTAGCAAAAGTATGATCATCCGAAACCGCAACATTACAAACTAAGTTTTTTTTAATATGCATTGTGTAAGCGTTCCTCCAATTAGGACGTCTCAAAAACATATCGATGTGATTAGGTCCATTAGTATTTTCTCCACTTCCGAAATTAAAATACCTTGAGCCATGCATAATATTATTAATACCTTTTCTATGTAGTAATACTTGAGTCATATTAGTATGAGTCGAACCAATACATAGTGCTCCTGTTGATTCTATTCCGGCATTGCACAATACCACAACACCTGCATCTGATAACTTAGCACCATCACATAATGTTTCTGTATTAACGCCTACAACTGTTTCTAGATAGTTAATCCCCGTAGAGTTAGTACTAGTTCCAGCAAGGTAAACGCCAGTTGCTGTACCACCATAATCGCAGTTTTCTAGTGGATCATATCCTCTTAGTATTTTACTTAGTTCCTTTTTATCATATTGTATCTCTGCTGTAGCACAATTTGTAATTGAAAATAAGTTTTCTATTGCTGTCCGATCAGAAGCTGCTAGTGGAAAATCAGAACTAGAAACATCCCAAGTAAGCGAAGTATTAACGATAGAAATTATACCTAACAATTTCTTATCTCCTTGAGCTGTAAAAACAGGATTGTTGTAAGTTCTTTGGAATACATTATCACTAACATTTATATGTGTGACATCAGCATAGGTTTGCTTCATGTCTTGAAGGTACATAGGAAATAAGGCTATAAAATCACCTGAACAAAAATCAATAGGATCTCCATTACAGTCAGTCGATCCTGCCGCACTGAAGATTGGGGTATCTGGATCTGTATCATCGCTTTCTGATATTCTATTTAGAGCTGGAGCCACATCATCAACTGGATCCTCTGGATCCCCTCCACTCTGACATTCAGTCAAATTATCAATTCCACCGCCATCGCAATCCTGAGTCGCTAATAGATGAGAATTATCAGCCAATAAGATATCACATAAAGATTGATTTCCTCTTCGTTTTAACCCTTGATGGAAAATGTTAACTTGACAACATCCTTCATCTACTTGTCCATCTCCATCATCATCTATGCCGTTATCACAAATCTCTGGAGGATTAGGTATGATGCATTCCTCCAGGTAAGTCACCATACATATGGTATCACTGCAAGTGGCATCAACCACTCCTACAACACATACACTGTCTAAGGCATTAAGAACACTACTCGTACTCCAATCAATAATTACTAAAGTATCACCAGGTAAAACATTGATAGTAGCGCCGTTATCAGTGTACCAAGAATATGAGGTAAACTGTCCTTGTAGATTGATATATAAAGTATCGGACTTGTCTTTACATATATTTTCCGTGTCTAACCTACATTGCGAATGAATTTGGTTTTGGAATCCTAGTAATAGGATAGCCAACATTAGTGTAACTAACTTCTGTAAACTATTCATACTGTGGTTATTCATTTTTACGCTTTGACTCTGGAGGTATTCCTCTAACAAACTATACTAGATGTTAGCAAGTGAACTACTGGCATAGTACCATTCTGTTTCAAGTTGTCGCAGTGGATTTAAATATAAGTGACATTCTGAAATGGAAATGGTATAAGAGACTAATAGTAAAGATAGCTAAATATAATAAAACACATAGTTTTTTTTGCAATATGTTTTATTGAACCAGGTTATGGATAGAGAAGGCTTCGGAAAATGTTCTAACGTAGGAGCCTGTGAAGTAGAATGTCCTAAGGAAATATCTACGGATAACATTGCTGCACTTAATAGATATTATCTAGGTGCGATGTTAGGAAGTTAAGACTAGAAGAGATAATCACAACATATAGATTGTTTAAAAGCTCAGGTGTTTGCCTGGGCTTTTTTGTTTATAGAATTTTTTTCTTCTAGCCTTTAAGGTTCTTAATGTTTTGGTATGTAACTGTCTTTATTTCGTGAAATATAAAATGTATGGATGTGGGACAGTAATAAAACCTTAACGTCTCTATTGTTTTAAAACAACACTGTTGTTGTAAGTTCCAAGGCCCCTACAGCCGTGCCTGCCTGTCTTAAGTCATTCGTCTGCAGATCATAAGATAAACCTAGTGCGAGTCTATCATATTTCAAACTCAATGTTGATATAAATGCACTGGCTTCTACGCCAGAAACACCATTATTGGATCTGATATATCCACCTACACTTAAGATTTGTTTACCTAGATCTCTACCTACTTCTACTCCAGTGATGAGTTGATTGTGTGGTCCTTGTCTTTGATATCTAAAACGAGGTGTAATATGCATCTTACTAGAAATACCCCAATCCACTTGTCCATGTATAGCATACCTTATGTTTAAACTCGATGTACCACTATCTTGAAAAGTAACATTAGGCTTATTGATATGATGAGCAGCAGCACCAATAGAAAATGAAAAAGTATTAGAAATAATCGTTGACCAGTTAATACCAATATTTATATCTCCATGAAAGAAGTCATTATCGTTAATAAAAGGGCCTGGATTTGTTGGGTCAAAGCCTCCTTCCGAATTATGTTGTGAGGGCCATCTTGCATTAGTAAAATCTATACGCCTTTGGACAACACCTAATTCTGTCCCAATAGATATAGTATGTTGGGATGAAGAATCTCTACCGATATTTTTATGATAGGAAAAGGATACCAGACCTTGCGTGGTTCCAAATGAAAGTGCACCCGCTCTATCAATGATACCGTTAAGTCCGACACCGATGGCATCACCGTTTTTTAAGTTCAACTTTTTATCTACAGTTAGATTACCTGTTTTATAACCATCGCCACGTAATATTGAAGACCATTGGTTTCTTAGATTCAGGTTTATTCTGATGTCGCTATCCATCGACCCTACAAGAGCTGGATTGAGACTAACTGGCGTATTGTAGAATTGAGAGAAATGAATGTCTTGAGCAGTAGCAAACTGTATGCTGATCAGGAAGAAGCTAAATGCTATTGTTTTTATTGAGTACATAGGTAGTTGTTTCATAAGTAAGATAGATATTATATCAATAACGTTGCTTGGTAGTTGCTTGTTGTTTATAAACTCGTGTAAGCTAAAGCTAATGCTTAATACACTAGTCTAACCTTCCGTCTTACTTCCCCCGACAAAAAATAGGTTTAATCCTAGCCCAAGCAACGTTTTAATGAATGTCTAGTTATTATTATGAGGCGTATTCTGACAAGTAAAAAACCTTCTGTGTTTATAAAATTGTAATTGTAATCGTAATTGTTTCACAGTGTTGGATGCAATATTATTCAGGCTAAATTAGATATTTGGGCTAACCTATTTGTAACTGAACAAATATATAAAGTATATAAAGTTGTTTGTCTTTTCTGTGTTTTATAATTCTTTAGGATTAACTAACTATTGGCGACGCAAGATTTTTATAAACCCTCAAAATAAAATATATTGAGTAGTACCGAACTTCTATATAGAGTCCAGCAAAAAGATAGTTTAGCTGAAAGAGTTTTATTTGAATGGTTGAGTCCAAAACTTTTTGCGTTATGTAGGAGGTATTCTCATGATGATAGCCAAGCGAAGGACTATTTCCAAGATTGTTTTATTCATGTGTTTTCTAAAATTCATTTATTTGATGCGACAATTCCGATTAGATTTGAAAACTGGGTTCTTAAAATTTGTCGGAACTTAATTCTTTCTAAAAAGAGAAAAAAAGTAAGAGAGATTTCATTAGAGTATCGAGAGGTGTTACCAGAGAAATATGTACAAGAAGGTTTGGGTAAACAAATAATTTCTGAAGCTGAGATGATTGGGCTTGTAGAATCACTTCCAGATAATTATAAAAATGTATTACAATTAAGAATTTTTGAAGATTATAGTCATTGTGAAATTGCAAATACTTTAGGCATTAGTGTATGTGCCTCACGGACGCAATTTAAGAGGGCAAAAAAATTATTGAGAAAAATTATTGCCGCTAGACAAACATCGCAAAAAGCTCAGGATTGTCATTCACGTGTTGAAAATTAATATTCTCTTTTTTCATTCTCTGAATGAGTGGTTCATAATCAGCTGCATCAGCAAGTTCTATGGCAACTAGGGCAGGTCCACTGTTTCGATTATTTTTCTTAGTGTATTGAAAATATGCGATGTCGTCATTAGGTCCGAGGACATCTAAGAAATCACGTAAGGCACCAGCCCGCTGTGGGAAAGTAATTATAAAATAATGCTTTCTGTTTTCGTACAACAAAGCTCTCTCAGTAATTTCTTGTGTACGGGCGATATCATTGTTTCCACCGCAAACTATTATGCCGACATTCTTTCCCTTGATATCATCCTTAATATAGTCCAGTGCAGAAATAGATACAGCACCTGCAGGTTCTACAACGATAGCTTCATCATTATAGAGTTGTAATATAGTAGAGCATATTTTTCCCTCAGGGACGAGGATCATTCTATCTACGATATTCTTACATATGTTGAATGTGATTTCACCTATTTTCTTTACAGCAATACCATCAGCAAAAGTATCTATTGAATCAAGTCTTACGACTTTCCCTTCTTGGAGAGAAGTTGCTAATGCTGGTGCACCTTTTGCTTCTACAGCAATAATTTTTGTATTAGGGCTCATGCTTTTGAAATATGAACCTACACCAGATATAAGTCCACCGCCACCGACAGCAACTAGAATATAATCCAATTTCTTATCTGTCTGTGATAGCATTTCTGCAGCAATTGTTCCCTGTCCAGCTATTACGTCTAGATCATTAAATGGATGAACAAATGTAGCTTTACATTTTTCAGCTTCTATTACAGCAGCAGCATAGGCGTCATCATAGGCGTCACCGTGTAGTACGATTTCTACCCACTCTTTTCCAAAATGTCTGACTTTATTAATCTTCTGATCAGGTGTCGGATTAGGCATGTATATCTTGCCTTTTATGCCTAATCTGGCACATGCAAATGCGACACCTTGGGCATGATTACCAGCGCTTGCACATATGATTCCCTCTTTGGTCTCATCAGTGGAGAGAGAAGCCATTTTGTTATAAGCTCCTCTTATTTTAAACGACCTAACAGACTGTTTATCTTCTCGCTTGAGAAATATATTGCACTCATATTTCTCTGAAAGGTTGACGTTCTGATCAAAAGGGGTTAACCTAACAATACCTTCAAGCCTTTTGCTTGCAGTAACAATATCAGATACAGGAATTATAGGCTTCAGAGTCGTTTCCACGGGGGTAAATTAGATTACAAATTCAAGTAGTATTATGCTGTAATATCTACATAATCTTACATTAATAAGATAAGCAGCTTCCAATATTAAGAAAGCTGCTTATTTATTAAATTTATTCCATCCGAACTGTAGATTATGTTGTCTTCGGTCTAAGGCTTCTTACGGCTTTTCCAGCTCTCCACATTTCAGAGTTCTTAAGTTCGTTAAGCTCAACTTCTAGTTTTACACGATAATCAGCTTGGCTGTTGCTGTCTATTGATAATTGCGCTTCATGACCTGCTTCAACACTGTCGTATAATTCTTTGAAAACAGGAGCAGCCGCATCTCTGAATTTCTTCCACCAATCTAGTGCCCCCCTCTGTGCTGTCGTAGAACAATTGGCATACATCCAATCCATTCCATTTTCTGCAATCAATGGATATAATGACTCCGTTGCTTCTTCTACTGTCTCGTTAAATGCCTCAGAAGGAGAATGTCCTCTGCTTCTTAATAAATCATATTGAGCAGCAAATAAACCTTGTATGGCTCCCATCAATGTTCCTCTCTCACCAGTAAGATCAGAATATACTTCTCTCTTAAATGTCGTTTCAAATAAATAACCCGACCCTATCCCTATCCCTAGTGCAACGACTCTCTCTTGAGCTCTATTCGTAGCATCTTGAAAAATAGCAAAACTAGAATTAAGTCCTTTGCCAGCTAAGAATAGTCTTCTTAATGAAGTACCAGATCCTTTAGGCGCAGCCAAAATAACATCAATGTCAGCAGGAGGAATAATTCCTGTCTTTTCCTTGAAAGTAATACCGAATCCATGAGAAAAGTATAAGGCTTTTCCTGCTGTTAAATATGGTTTGATAGTTGGCCACAAAGCGATCTGAGCGGCGTCAGAAAGAAGGTATTGAATAATCGTACCTTTTTCTACAGCTTCTTCTATCGAAAACAAAGTTTCACCAGGTACAAATCCATCTGCAATCGCCTTGTCATAAGAAAGAGAAGGGGAACGTTGTCCTACGATAACATTGAATCCATTGTCACGTAAATTAAGTGCTTGACCAGGTCCTTGGACACCGTATCCGATTATCGCAATTGTTTCTTCCTTTAGCGTTTGTCGCGCCTTTTCCAGTGGGAATTCTTCTCTCGTAATGACGTTCTCTTTTACGCCTCCAAAATCTATTAATGCCATTTCTTTATGTTGTTAAGTTATAAATGAAATCTTTATTTGTAAAATTTAATTCAGGTTTCTTGTTTTGAGAAAAGTATTGAGTTTTTCCATTTGCTTGACGATAGCAATTCTGCCTGATCTTACAAATTCGTATATACCTACGATTCTTAATTCTTCTAAGAGCGCCTCAGTATCTGATTCGTGACCAGTTTTTTCTATGACGATATATTCTTTTTCAATACTCAGTATACGTGCATCGTATTTTCTTATCAACTTCTCTACAACGTTGCCTCCAAAGAAGGCTTCAGTAGGAACTTTGAATAAAGCAATTTCTTGGTATACGACATCTTCATCCTCGTAATAAAATGCTTTGAGGATATCCACTTGTTTATCTAATTGGGCGACCACTTTTTTGACCAAGTCTTCTACTACTTCTATGACTAATGTGATTTTATGCACATCGGCAAGTGCAGACTTAGAAGCAGAAATACTTTCTATATTAATGTGTCTTCTCGTTACGATTCCTACCACTCTACTGAGTAGGCCACTTTTGTTTTCAGTGAAAATTGTTATTGTAAATTTTTTAATCATTGTTCATATTATTTATTCCAAAACAATTTCTGATACAGACTTCCCTGTGCTTATCATAGGGAATACATTTTCTTCTTTAATACATTTTACATGAAGTACAAACGGGCCATCATGAGCAAGCATCTTTGTTATGCCTTCGGCTAAATCTTCAGCCTTTTCTACTTTCAGTCCAGCTACTCCATAACCTTCAGCGACCTTGGTAAAGTTAGGATTGGTCATCTGAACAAAACTATAGCGTTTATCAAAAAAAAGTTGTTGCCACTGTCTTACCATTCCTAGAAATTCGTTATCCAAGATTACAATTTTGACGGCTATGTTATATTGCTCACAGACACCGAGTTCTTGTATTGTCATCTGAAAACCGCCATCTCCTACAAAAGCCACAACTTCTTTCTCAGGTCGTGCAAGCTTAGCTCCTATCGCAGCAGGTAATCCAAATCCCATCGTCCCTGCACCTCCTGAGGAGATCCATAAGTTGCGATCATTGTATTCATAATACCTAGCAGCTAACATCTGGTGTTGTCCTACGTCAGTTACAACTATGGCTTGACCTTTAGTTTGATCAGAAATTTCCTTGATGGCTTGTGCCATTTTTATAGGACCCTTTTTAAGCTTCTCAAGGTCTCTGCTTATTACTTTTTTGTACTCCTTCTTATATAATGTATGAAACTCTTTAAGCCAAGTAGGGTAAGTTTTTTTCTTTACTTTAGGCGTTAGTGCTTCTATCGCTTCTTTGGCATCAGCTAAAATAGGCACCTCAACTTGTACGTTTTTATTGATTTCAGAGGGATCAATTTCTATATGTATTTTCTTGGCTTGCTTGGCATATCTTTCTAGGTTTCCAGTGACCCTATCGTCAAACCTCATGCCTATTGCAATCAAAAGATCACATTCATTGGTTTTCATATTAGGTGCATAGTTGCCATGCATACCCAGCATCCCTACAAACAATGGATGATCATTAGACAGAATAGACAAGCCATGAATCGTACTGGCTACGGGGATTCCCGTTTTCTCAACAAACTTCTTAAACACCTCATGTGCTTCTGCTATCTGAATACCATGCCCAGCAAGAATAAGCGGTTTCTTAGCTTTGTTAATAAGGTCTGCTGCATCTTTTATGTCTGCCGTATTGATGACAGGAACGGGATGATATGATCTGATAACAGGATTGCGCTTATACTTAAAGTCAATCATCTGCATCTGCGCATCCTTACTGATGTCAATCAATACAGGACCTGGTCGACCAGAATTGGCAATGTAAAATGCCTTGGCAAACACTTCAGGAATATCGTTAGCATTAGTAATCTGATAATTCCATTTGGTAATAGAAGTTGTACAACCGATAACATCTATTTCTTGAAATGCATCCGATCCCAATAGGTGACTGAAGACTTGACCTGTTACACATACTAATGGCGTAGAATCTAATATCGCATCACCTAATCCAGTAAAAAGGTTGGTAGCACCTGGGCCAGATGTTGCAAACACGACTCCTGTTTTTCTTATAGCACGGGCATAGCCTTGAGCGGCATGTATAGCACCTTGCTCGTGTCGTGTGAGGACATGAAACAATTTTTTCTGATAACCATATAACGAATCGTAAATAGGCATAATGGCACCGCCTGGGTAACCAAATATTTTATCAACGCCTTCAGCTAACAGACATTTCAGCACAGCTTCAGATCCTGGGATTTGTTTTTTCTTGGCTCTAGGTTTTCTAGAAGAAGCTGCTTTCTTTTTGATAGTTTTTTTTACTGCCATCTTTCTGTTTTGTTGTAATCTTAAAATGCGTCTGTTACACAGCCATCACTTGCAGAAGAAACAGTATGTCTATATTTCTTGAGTATACCTGTAACTTTTTTAGTTGGTCTCTTGTGTTTCTTCTGACGTTCAGTAATTTCTGCTTTTGATAATTTTACATCGAGTTTGTTTTTCTTTGCATCAATTGTAATGACATCTCCGTTTTTAATTAACGCAAGTAGTCCGCCGTCATAAGCTTCTGGTGTAATATGACCGACAACAAATCCATGGGTGCCACCAGAAAATCTACCGTCTGTAATAAGTGCCACCTCATTTCCGAGACCAGCACCCATTACCAATGAAGTGGGTTTAAGCATTTCTGGCATTCCTGGTCCCCCTTTGGGTCCTACGTATCTTATGACTATGACATCACCACTTTTTATCTTCTTGGCTTGAATGGCTTTATTGGCTTGTTCTTCTGAATTGTAGACTTTTGCTTTTCCCTTAAAGAACAAACCTTCTTTTCCAGTTATTTTGGCAACCGATCCTCCAGTAGCAATATTCCCGTAGAGTATGTTTAAGTGACTGGTTTCCTTTACGGGATTGTTAATGTTATTGATAACCTTTTGTCCTCTTTTTAAACCTTTGACTTTAGATAAGTTTTCAGCTACTGTTTTGCCTGTTACGGTAAGGCAATCTCCATGTAGCATACCTTCATCCAACATCATTTTCATAACAGCTGGAATACCACCTACGTTGTGTAGGTCTTCCATTACATGTTGACCACTAGGCTTGAGGTCTGCCAAAAACGGCGTCTTATTACCCAGTCTTGTAAAGTCTTTTAAACTCAATTTGACACCTACAGACTTTGCCATAGCAATCAGGTGCATAACACCATTGGTCGACCCACCTAGAACTATAATTAATCTTATGGCATTTTCGAATGCTTTTTTGGTCATGATGTCTCTAGGCTTAATATTCTTTTTCATCAATTGCATCATAGCCTTACCTATGTCTTGCGTTTCTGTTTGTTTGTTTTTACTAGTGGCTGGATTAGATGAGCTGTATGGTAAACTCATACCAAGTGCTTCTATCGCTGACGACATTGTATTGGCTGTGTACATACCACCACATGCACCAGGGCCTGGACAGGCATTCTTGACAATAGCACTGAATTCTTTCTCTGAGATTTCTCCAGCTACTTTTTGTCCAAGTGCTTCAAATGCTGATACGATATCTAGTTTTTTATTAGCAACACAACCTGGACTTATCGTTCCTCCATAGACTAAGATGGATGGTCTGTTCAGACGACCCATGGCCATTATGGCTCCAGGCATATTCTTATCGCAGCCGACAACAGCAACCATACTATCATACCACTGTGCGGACATCACAGTTTCTATAGAGTCTGCTATAATATCTCTAGATACCAGCGAATAATTCATTCCGCTTGTTCCCATTGAAATACCGTCACTGACACCTATGGTATGAAAAATAAGACCTATTAATTTCTGTTTATTAATGCTGCCTTTGATCGACTTAGCGAGATCATTGAGATGCATATTACATGGGTTACCTTCCCATCCCGTACTGACGATTCCTACTTGAGGCTTCTTAAGGTCTGCTGATGTCAACCCTATGGCATGCAGCATCGCTTGAGCTGCAGGTTGAGTGGGATCAGAGGTGACATGCTTACTGTACTTATTTAATTCCATCTATGTGTCTCTCTTTAGTAAAGCACATAAATGTCTACTTTTTATTGAATTAATTCACGTTAACGTTAAATATATTTTAACTAATTAGTGTAAAATGATCAAGATGCTTTTAAGTCCGTTTGAGATTATAAGTATCATTCTTGAGCATAAAAAAAC